>NZ_JARJHW010000099.1:0-26064 GCF_040560175.1 Streptomyces panacea | reverse complement strand
GCCCTAGCCGTTGGCGGGCCCGCCGAGCTGGATACCTGCCATGCGGGTCCACTCGTACGGGCCGGTACGGACCTTCGCGGCGAACTCGCCGTCGAAGGACTCGTGCACGGTGATCCCGGCCTTCTCGACGGCCTTCAGCGCCACGTCGTGCGAGGGGGCCACCAGATCGCCCCAGTCGCCGTCCCGCGCCACGAGCACGATGCGGGTGCCCGCCCGGCCCAGATACGCGAGCTGTCCCTCTGCGGCGCCGCCGTGCCGTCGCGCGAACGCGCCGATCTGCTCGGCCAGTCGGGCCGCGCGCCGCTCGTCCCGTACGGCCTGCCGGCTCGCACGCGCGCCGTCGCCGGTCTGCTCGTCAACCTCGGTCTCTGCCATGGGCGACATGCTACCGACGGGTAGTCGATCTATCGAAGGAAGGGGTCCACCGCGACGGCCACGAAGAGCAGCGAGACATAGGTGATCGACCAGTGGAACAGCCGCATCTCCTTGAGCTTGCCGCCCGTCGCACCGGACTTGGCGCGCGACTGGAGCCCGTGCGCCTCCCAGAGCCACCAGCCACCGGCCACCAGGGCCACCGACGTGTAGAACCAACCGGTGTAGCCGAGCGGCGTCAGCAGCAGCGACACCGCCACCATCACCCAGCTGTAGAGCACGATCTGGCGGGCCACGGTCTGGTTCGACGCGACGACGGGGAGCATGGGCACGCCCACCCGCGCGTAGTCCTCGCGCACCTTCATCGACAGCGGCCAGTAGTGCGGCGGCGTCCAGAAGAACATGACGAGGAAGAGGATGACGGCGGCCCAGGACAGCGAGTTGGTGACGGCCGACCAGCCGATGAAGACCGGCATGCAGCCGGCGATGCCGCCCCAGACGATGTTCTGCGAGGTGCGCCGCTTGAGGATCATCGTGTAGACGATGACGTAGAAGAGGAGCGCGCCGAGTGCGAGCGCCGCCGACAGCCAGTTGACCAGCAGACCGAACCAGAGCGTCGAGATCACGGCCAGCGCGAGGCCGAAGACGAGGCCCTCGCGGGGCGACACCATGCCGGTGACCAGCGGGCGCTGCGACGTCCGGTCCATCAGCGCGTCGATGTCGCGGTCGATGTACATGTTCAGCGCGTTGGCGCCGCCGGCCGACAGATAGCCGCCGACGCAGGTGACGAGTACCAGCCACATGTCCGGTACGCCCTGCTCGGCCAGGAACATCACCGGCACGGTGGTGATGAGCAGCAACTCGATGATCCGTGGCTTGGTCAGCGCCACGAACGCCTTGACGCGGGCCCCGAACGGCCGATGGCCCCCCGGGCTCGGAGTCAGGACGACCCCTGCGGGTCGGGACTCGACGGCCGTCACGCACACCCCAGACAGAGAAATCCCAGCAAGCTCCGGGCGTGAAGGCCCGATAAAGACTTGCGCGTACCACGTCACTCTAGACGTTGCCCATACGTCGTTCTTCGCGGGGGTGGGCTCGTGTTGACGCCTGGCCGGAGCCCCGCGCGCACGGTCGGGCCGCGGTCGGGCCGTGGCCGAACTCCCCCGTGCGGTCACCCCCGGGAGGTACGCCGGACACCCGCGCGGCACCCGCCGGGCACCCTGACGGTGTCTCTTCTTTACTGACGTGGACGGGAATGGTCGCGCGCCGCCACGAGGGTAGGCTCGGCAGCGAACCGGTGCGCCCTCAGACACCGGGATTCGACATGTGGAGAGGAGCCCTGACTCAGGGTGAGCACCAAGCCGACCACCACAGATCTCGAAGAGTGGACCGACCTGGACCGCAAGGCGGTCGATACCGTCCGCGTCCTGGCCATGGATGCCGTACAGAAGGTCGGCAACGGCCATCCCGGTACGGCGATGAGCCTGGCGCCCGCCGCCTATGTGCTCTTCCAGAAGCTGATGCGGCACGACCCGGCCGACGCGCAGTGGACCGGACGCGACCGGTTCGTTCTCTCCGCGGGCCATTCGTCGCTGACTCTCTACATCCAGCTGTATCTCGCGGGCTACGGCCTGGAGCTGGACGACCTGAAGGCGTTCCGTACCTGGGGGTCGAAGACCCCGGGGCACCCGGAGTACGGCCACACGGTCGGCGTCGAGACCACCACCGGGCCGCTCGGCCAGGGTGTCGCCAACGGTGTGGGCATGGCGATGGCCTCCCGTTACGAGCGCGGCATGTACGACCCGGACGCGGCCCCGGGCACCTCTCCCTTCGACCACACCATCTGGGTGATCGCGGGTGACGGCTGTCTCCAGGAGGGTGTCTCCGGTGAGGCGTCGTCGCTGGCCGGCCACCAGAAGCTGGGCAACCTCGTCCTGCTGTGGGACGACAACCACATCTCCATCGAGGGTGACACCGAGACGGCCGTCTCCGAGGACACCCTCAAGCGGTACGAGGCGTACGGCTGGCACGTCCAGCGCGTCGAGCAGCTGCCGAGCGGCGACCTCGACCCGGCGGGTCTGGCGCGTGCGCTGAAGGCCGCGCGGGAGGAGACCGAGCGCCCCTCGTTCATCGCGGCGCGCTCGATCATCGCCTGGCCCGCCCCGCACGCGCAGAACACCGAGGCCGCGCACGGCTCGGCGCTGGGCGACGAGGAGGTCGCCGCGACGAAGCGTGTGCTGGGCTTCGACCCCGAGCGGACCTTCGAGGTCGGCGACGAGGTCCTGGCGCACACGCGTCTGGCGCTCGACCGGGGCCGGGAGACGCGCGCCGAGTGGGAGAAGACGTTCGCCGCGTGGCGTACGGCCAACCCCGAGCGTGCCGCGACGTTCGACCGCGTCCGCGCGGGCGAGCTGCCCCAGGGCTGGGAGAAGAAGCTCCCCGTCTTCGAGACCGGCAAGGGTGTCGCCACCCGCGCCGCGTCCGGCAAGGTGCTCCAGGCGCTCGGTGCGGTCATTCCCGAACTGTGGGGCGGCTCCGCCGACCTCGCCGGGTCCAACAACACCACGATCGACAAGACGTCGTCGTTCCTCCCGGCGGGCAACCCGCTGCCGGAGGCCGACCCGTACGGCCGCACGGTGCACTACGGCATCCGTGAGCACGCCATGGGTTCGACCATGAACGGCATCGCGCTGCACGGCAACACCCGTATCTACGGCGGCACTTTCCTGGTGTTCTCCGACTACATGCGTCCGGCCGTCCGGCTCGCGGCGCTGATGCAGGTGCCCGTCACCTACGTCTGGACGCACGACTCGGTCGGTCTCGGCGAGGACGGTCCGACGCACCAGCCGGTCGAGCACCTGTCCGTCCTGCGCGCCATCCCCGGTCTCAACATCGTGCGTCCCGCCGACGCCAACGAGACGGCGATCGCCTGGCGCGAGATCCTCAAGCGGCACGCCAAGGGCGCGCCGCACGGGCTGGCGCTGACGCGTCAGGGTGTGCCGACGTACGAGGCCAACGAGGGCGCGGCCAAGGGTGGTTACGTGCTGTTCGAGGCCGAGGGCGGTGAGCCCCAGGTGGTGCTGATCGGTACGGGCTCCGAGGTGCAGCTGGCCGTCGAGGCGCGCGAGCGGCTTCAGGCCGAGGGCATCGCGACCCGCGTGGTGTCGATGCCGTCGGTCGAGTGGTTCGAGGAGCAGGACCAGGCGTACCGGGACAGCGTCCTGCCGCCCTCCGTGAAGGCGCGGGTGGCGGTCGAGGCCGGGATCGGGCTCACCTGGCACCGTTTCGTGGGCGAGGCCGGCCGCATCGTCTCGCTGGAGCACTTCGGCGCTTCGGCCGACGGCAAGGTCCTCTTCCAGGAGTTCGGATTCACCGCGGACGCCGTCGCGTCCGCCGCTCGGGAATCTCTCGCCTCCGTGACGCGCTGAAGTTGGTATACGACAAGTAGGAGATGCAATTCTCATGACAGACGCACTCAAGCGCCTCTCCGACGAAGGCGTCGCGATCTGGCTCGACGACCTGTCGCGCAAGCGCATCACATCCGGCAACCTCGCCGAACTGATGGACCAGCAGCACGTCGTGGGGGTGACGACCAACCCCTCGATCTTCCAGAAGGCGATCTCCGAGGGCGACGGTTACGAGACCCAGCTGACCGACCTCGCGACCCGCCGCGTGACCGTCGAGGAAGCCGTCCGCATGATCACGACGGCGGACGTCCGTGACGCCGCCGACATTCTGCGGCCGGTCTTCGACGAGACGCAGGGCCAGGACGGCCGCGTCTCCATCGAGGTCGACCCCCGGCTGGCCCACGACACACGGGCGACCATCGCCGAGGCCAAGCAGCTCGCCTGGCTGGTGGACCGCCCGAACACCCTCATCAAGATCCCGGCCACGAAGGCGGGGCTCCCGGCGATCACCGAGACGATCGCCCGGGGCATCAGTGTCAACGTGACGCTGATCTTCTCGCTGGAGCGCTACCGCGAGGTCATGGACGCGTACATCTCCGGTCTGGAGAAGGCGAAGGACGCGGGCCTGGACCTCTCGAAGATCTACTCGGTGGCGTCCTTCTTCGTGTCCCGTGTGGACACCGAGATCGACAAGCGGCTCGACGCGCTGGGCACCGACGAGGCGAAGGCCGCGCGCGGCAAGGCGGCCGTCGCCAACGCCCGGCTGGCCTACGAGGCGTACGAGGACGTTTTCGGCGCCGACCGCTGGGCGGCGCTGGACCGTGTCCAGGCCAACAAGCAGCGTCCCCTGTGGGCCTCGACGGGCGTCAAGGACCCCGCGTACCGGGACACGATGTACGTCGACGACCTGGTCGCCCCGCACACGGTGAACACCATGCCGGAGGCCACTTTGGACGCGGTCGCCGAGCACGGAGCGGTCACCGGTGACACCGTGAGGGGTACGTACGACCAGGCGCGCGCGGATCTCGAAGCCATCGAGAAGCTGGGCATCTCCTACGACGACGTCGTCCAGGTGCTGGAGGACGAGGGCGTGGAGAAGTTCGAGAAGGCCTGGACCGACCTGCTCAAGTCGACCGAGGCGGAACTCAAGCGCCTCGCCCCTTCGGAGGACTGAACCCTTGACCGCAACCCACGGAGCGAATCCGCTTCGTGACGCCGCGGACCGACGGCTCCCGCGTATCGCGGGGCCGTCGGGCCTGGTCATCTTTGGCGTCACGGGCGATTTGTCCCGTAAGAAATTGATGCCGGCCGTCTATGACCTCGCCAACCGCGGCCTGCTGCCTCCGGGCTTCTCGCTCGTCGGCTACGCCCGCCGCGAGTGGCAGGACGAGGATTTCGCGCAGGAGGTCCACGACGCCGTCAAGGCGCACGCCCGTACGCCGTTCCGGGAGGAGGTCTGGCAGCAGCTCATCCAGGGGATGCGCTTCGTCCAGGGCGACTTCGACGACGACCAGGCCTTCGAGAACCTGAAGTCCACGATCGAGGATCTCGACAAGGTGCAGGGCACGGGCGGCAACTTCGCCTTCTACCTCTCCGTACCGCCGAAGTTCTTCCCGAAGGTCGTCAAGCAGCTCAAGAAGCACGGGCTGGCCGACCAGAAGGAGGGCTCCTGGCGGCGCGCCGTCATCGAGAAGCCGTTCGGCCACGACCTGGTCTCCGCGCAGGAGCTCAACAAGGTCGTGCACGAGGTCTTCCCGTCCAACGAGGTCTTCCGGATCGACCACTACCTGGGCAAGGAGACCGTCCAGAACATTCTGGCGCTGCGCTTCGCGAACACCCTCTTCGAGCCGATCTGGAACCGGTCGTACGTCGACCATGTGCAGATCACCATGGCCGAGGACATCGGCATCGGCGGCCGGGCCGGCTACTACGACGGCATCGGCGCCGCGCGTGACGTCATCCAGAACCACCTCCTCCAGCTCCTGGCGCTCACCGCCATGGAGGAGCCCGCCTCCTTCGACGCGGACGCGCTGGCCGCCGAGAAGACCAAGGTCCTCGGCGCCGTGAGGCTGCCGCACGACCTCGGCAAGGACACGGTGCGCGGGCAGTACGCCGCGGGCTGGCAGGGCGGCGAGAAGGCCGTCGGCTATCTCCAGGAAGACGGCATCGATCCCAAGTCGAAGACCGACACCTACGCCGCGGTGAAGGTGGAGATCGACAACCGCCGCTGGGCGGGCGTCCCGTTCTACCTCCGTACCGGCAAGCGGCTCGGCCGCCGGGTCACCGAGATCGCGGTCGTCTTCCAGCGGGCCCCGCACTCCCCCTTCGACCACACGGCCACCGAGGAGCTGGGGCAGAACGCCCTGGTCATCCGGGTCCAGCCGGACGAGGGCGTGACCATGCGGTTCGGTTCGAAGGTGCCCGGCACGGCGATGGAGGTGCGGGACGTCTCGATGGACTTCGCCTACGGCGAGTCGTTCACCGAGTCCAGCCCCGAGGCGTACGAGCGGCTGCTGCTCGACGTGCTGCTCGGCGACTCCAACCTCTTCCCCCGTACGGAGGAGGTCGAGCTGTCCTGGAAGATCCTCGACCCGATCGAGCAGCACTGGGACAAGCACGGCAAGCCCGCGCAGTACGAGTCCGGGACCTGGGGTCCGGTCGAGGCGGACGAAATGCTCGCACGACACGGACGGAGCTGGCGTCGGCCATGAAGATCGACCTTACGGACACCACGTCCAGCAAGATCAACAAGGCGCTGGTCGAGGGGCGCCGGGCGATTGGCACCCCGGCCGTCGGCATGGTCCTCACCCTGGTCCTCGTCACCGACGAGGAGAACGCCTACGACGCGCTCAAGGCCGCCAACGAGGCGTCCCGCGAGCACCCGTCGCGCAAGCTGGTCGTCGTCAAGCGGTTCTCCCGCTCGGCGCGCGACCGCTCCAAGGCGCGCCTCGACGCCGAGGTGCGGGTGGGGGTCGAGGCCGGCACCGGCGAGACGGTCGTGCTGCGGCTGTACGGCGAGATCATCGAGCACGCCCAGTCGGTCGTCCTGCCGCTGCTGCTGCCGGACGCGCCCGTCGTGGTGTGGTGGGCGGCCAACGCGCCCGACAACCCCACGAAGGACCCGCTGGGCACACTCGCCCAGCGCCGGGTGACGGACACCTACGCCGCCGAGAACCCGATCGAGGAGCTCAAGGCCCGCGCCGCCGTCTACACCCCCGGCGACACGGACCTGGCGTGGAGCCGGATCACCCCGTGGCGTTCGATGCTGGCCGCCGCGCTGGACCAGGTCGACTGCAAGGTCACCTCGGTCCGGGTGGAGGGCGAGGAGCTCAACGCGAGCTGCGAGCTGCTCGGCATGTGGCTCGCCGAGCGGCTGCACGTCCCGGTCACCCGCTCGGTCTCGGCGGGCCCCGGCCTCACGTCCGTCCGGATGGAGACCGACTGCGGGCCGATCGAGCTGCGCCGTACGGACGGCTCCCTGGCGACGCTGGCGATCGAGGGCCAGCCGGACCGCGCGGTGGCGCTCAACCGGCGGGAGACCTCGGAGCTGATCGCCGAGGAGCTGCGCAGGCTGGACCCGGACGACACGTACGCGGCGGCGCTGCGGTTCGGCGTGGACCGGCTGGAGTCGGCGAAGTCCGGCGACGCGAAGTCCGGCGACGGCGCTCCCGCGGCGAAGAAGGCGGCGACTCCGGCGCGTGCGACAGCCGCCAAGAAGGCGGCGTCGAAGTGAGCGTCCCGCAACTCGTCGTCCATCGCGACAAGGAGCTGATGGCGCGGGCCACGGCGGCCCGGCTGATCACGAGGATCGTGGACGCCCAGGCCGCGCGGGGTTCCGCGTCGATCGTCCTGACGGGCGGGCGCAACGGCAACGGCCTGCTGGCCGCGCTGTCCGAGGCGCCCGCCCGCGACGCGGTCGACTGGACCCGGCTCGACCTCTGGTGGGGCGACGAACGCTTCCTGCCGGAGGGCGACCCGGAGCGCAACATCACCCAGGCGCGGTCCGCGCTGCTGGACTCGGTGCCGCTGGACCCCTCACGGGTGCACGCGATGCCGGCCTCCGACGGCGCGTACGGCTCCGACATCGAGGCGGCGGCAGCGGCGTACGCGACCGAGCTTGCCGCGGCGGCGCGGCCGGAGGACCACGCCCGGGTGCCGTCCTTCGACGTCCTGATGCTCGGCGTCGGTCCGGACACGCACGTGGCCTCGCTCTTCCCGGAGCTGCCGGGCGTCCGGGAGACCGAACGCACGGTGATCGCGGTCCACGGCGCCCCGAAGCCGCCACCGCTGCGCGTCTCCCTGACCCTGCCGGCGATCCGGGCGGCGCACGAGGTGTGGCTGCTGGCGGCGGGCGAGGACAAGGCGGAGGCGGCGGAGATCGCGCTCTCGGGCGCGGGCGAGATCCAGGCTCCGGCGGCGGGGGCGTACGGCCGTGCGCGAACGCTCTGGCTCCTGGACGAGCCGGCGGCGTCGAAGCTGCCGCGAGCGCTGTATCCGGCGGCGTCGGCCTGACACCTCGATCGCCATCGCCGGAGGGGCTACTTCGTAGCCCCTCCGGTGTTTGAGGAGCGGGGTCCGGGGCGGAGCCCCCGGTTTCGGGAACGGCCGGGCGGGGGAACAGGTCCGCCGCAGGCGCCACCCGCGCCCGCTACGTCTCCAGGAACGGCTCCAGCAACCCCGGCACCGCCTCCGCCGCGAACGCCAACCCCTCGCCCACCGCCGCGTCGTGGACGGCGTACGCCCCTTCCCCCGCCGCCGTCGTCGCCATCAGCGTCACCAGCCCCGCCCGCCGCTGAAAGTACGACTGCTTGACCGTCCACCCGACGACCCCGCCCCGCTGCAGCGCGACCGTCGACCGGCGCACCGTCCCCGACCGCGCCACCAGATACGCCCCGCTGAGTCCGTGCCCGAGATTGCGGTACGCGTCGAGCGCCAGCAGCACCGCCACCGGCAGCAGCACCACCGCGCACCCCGCGGCGACGGACAGCAGTACGTCACTCACGAGCAGGCCGAGGATCACCAGCACCAGCACGGGCGCCAGCGCGGAGCCCACCGCCCGGCGCAGCCGCCGCCCGCGCGCGGCGACCGGATGCGGGACGAGGCCCGCCGCGCTCGTCGGGGACACCGTCTCGCGCAGGACCCGCGCCGCCACCTCGTCCGCCGCCGCCCTCGGCGCGACAGGCAGCAGCGTCTTGAGGTCGGTGTGCTTGTCCTCGTCGTCCTGGGTGAGGCCGGTGGCGACGGCGTCGACCCGCGCGGCGCCGAACAGCCGTACGCCCAGCGGCTCGACCAGTTCGACGCCCCGCAGTCTGCGCTCCTCGATCGAGACGGACCGTGAGGTGAGAAGCCCGCGCCGCACCCGCAGGGTGCCGCCGGGCTCGCGTTCCAGCCGGTAGTGCCACCACATCTCGACCCAGAGGCCGAGCGAGCCGACCGCGCCCGAGAGGAGCGCCGCGGCGACGAGAACCACGACGATCATGAGGACCGAGGTGTCCCGGAACCGGTCGCCGATCCAGTCGATCACCTCGTGCTGGACCCCGAACCACTCGCTGACCTGCATCACACCGCCCGCCGCCGCCCCGCCCAGCAGGGGCGCGACGAAGGAGACGGGCGCGTACCCGATCCAGCGGGGGTCGAGGACGGCCAGCATGCCGTCCGGGTGCGACCCGGAGGCGGACGGGGTGCGGTCGAGGAGTTCCGTACGGAGGCGTTCCCCCTCGGCCCGGGTGACCGGGTCGAGTTCCAGGGTGGATTCGCCGCCGGTGTGCTCACCCGTACCGATGCGGACCTTCACCAGGCCGAGTATCCGCAGCAGCGGATTGGCCGTGAGGTCGACGCTCCTGATCCGTTCGCGGCCCAGTGAGCGGCGTTTGACCAGCAACAGCCCGGTGTGGAGTTCGGCCCGGTCGGGGCCGATGCGATAGCGGGTGCGGCGCCAGCGGACGTAGTCGCCGCCGGTGCCGCAGATGATCAGCAGCAGGGCCGCCGGCAGCACCCAGGCGAGCGCGCGCCACACCCCCATGCCGCCGGACAGACCGATGGTGGTGGGCACTCCGGCGCCCGTCGCGACGCCGGTCATGACGGCGGTGGTGACCAGCAGGGTGCGCTTGTCGAGCCTGCGCCACTCCTCCCCGGGCGCGGGCACGGCGAGCGTGCTCACGTCGCGTCCCCCGGGGTCGCCCCGGTTATGTGTGTCAGCCGCTCGGCCAGTTCGGCGGCCACTTCATGGCCGAGCCCCTCGATCCGTACCGCTCCCTTGGAGGAGGCGGTGGTGACGATGACGGTGGAGAGCTTGAACAGCTGCTCCAGTGGGCCCCGTACGGTGTCCACGGTCTGGATCCGGGACATCGGCGCGATCCGCCACTCCTGCCGGAAGTAGCCGGTACGGACGTAGACCGCCTCGTCCGTCACCTCCCAGCGGTGCACCCGGAACCACCACGTCGGCATGGCCAGCGCGCAGGCCAGGCCGAGCACCGCCACGACGGCGGCGGGGACCAGCAGCCAGGCGCGGGCCGGGGCTATGAGCCCGCCGAGCACCGAGAGGACGGCCACCGGCACGAGGGTGAGCAGCAGCCACTGTGCTCGCCACCAGGTGACCGCCCTCTCGTTGAGCGTGTTGCGGGGCGGCCTGAGCCGCCGCTCCCCCTCGGTCATCGGCTCAACGCCCCCGCAGTGCCCGGTACTTCGCGACCAGTTCCGCCGTCGAGGCGTCCAGCGGCTTGCCGGCCGAGCTGTCGCGCCCGCCGTCGATCTGGGTGAGGATCGGCTCGATCTCCTTGGCGAGGACCTTGCCGAGTTCGACGCCCCACTGGTCGAACGAGTCGATGTTCCACACCGCGCCCTGGACGAAGACCTTGTGCTCGTACAGCGCGATCAACTGGCCGAGCACGGAGGGGGTCAGGGACTCGGCGAGGATCGTGGTGGTCGGGTGATTTCCCCGGAACGTCTTGTGCGGCACCAGTTCGGCGGGGGCGCCCTCGGCCCGGACCTCGGCGGGCGTCTTGCCGAAGGCCAGTGCCTGGGTCTGGGCGAAGAAGTTGGCCATCAGCAGGTCGTGCTGGGCGATCAGCCGGTGCGGCAGGTCGTCGACCGGCTGGGCGAAGCCGATGAAGTCGGCGGGGATGACCTTCGTACCCTGGTGGATCAACTGGTAGTACGCGTGCTGTCCGTTGGTGCCGGGGGTGCCCCAGACGACCGGTCCGGTCTGCCACTCGACCGGCTCGCCGTCGCGGTCCACGGACTTGCCGTTGGACTCCATGTCGAGCTGCTGGAGATACGCGGTGAACCGGGACAGGTAGTGGCTGTACGGCAGGACGGCATGCGACTGGGCGTCGAAGAACGCCCCGTACCAGACCCCCAACAGGCCGAGCAGCAACGGCACGTTGGACTCGGCGGGCGCGGTGCGGAAGTGCTCGTCGACGAGGTGGAAGCCGTCGAGCATCTCGCGGAAGCGGTCGGGGCCGATCGCGATCATCAAGGAGAGACCGATGGCGGAGTCGAACGAGTACCGGCCGCCGACCCAGTCCCAGAACTCGAACATGTTCGTGGTGTCGATGCCGAACTCGGCGACCTTCTCACCGTTCGTGGACAGCGCCACGAAGTGCTTGGCCACGGCCTCCTGACCGACTGCGAGCTCGGTCAGGAGCCAGTTGCGGGCCGAGGTGGCGTTGGTGATGGTCTCGATGGTGGTGAACGTCTTGGACGCGATGATGAACAGCGTCTCGGCGGCGTCCAGATCGCGCACGGCCTCGTGGAGGTCGGCGCCGTCGACGTTCGACACGAAACGGACCGTCAGGTCGCGGTGGGTGAAGGACTTCAGCGCCTCGTAGGCCATCGCGGGGCCGAGGTCGGAGCCGCCGATACCGATGTTGACGATGTTGCGGATGGGCCGGCCCGTGTGACCGAGCCATTCGCCCGCCCTGACCTTCTCGGAGAAGGCGGCCATCTTGTCGAGGACGGCGTGCACGCCCGGCACGACGTTCTCGCCGTCGACTTCGATCACCGCGTCGCGCGGGGCGCGCAGCGCGGTGTGCAGCACCGCCCGGTCCTCGGTGGTGTTGATCTTCTCGCCGCGGAACATCGCGTCGCGCAGCTCGGCGACGCCGGTGGCCGCCGCCAGGTCACGCAGCAGCGTGAGCGTCTCGTCCGTCACCAGCTGCTTCGAGTAGTCCAGGTAGAGGTCACCGACCTGGAGGGTGTAGCCGGTGCCGCGCGCCGGGTCGTCGGCGAACAGCTCCCGCAGAGTCGTCTCCCCCAGCTGCTCACGGTGTTTGCCCAGCGCGCTCCACTGGGGCATCCGGTTGAGCCTGGCGCGGCCTTCTGCCTTTTTGTCGGACATCTTGCTTCAGCCCACTTCTTCTCGTACGTGCGTGCCTGCGTGAGTGCGGTGCCCAGCTGCCCTCCCAACCTAATTGATCAGGGCGCCGAGCGAGGCGACAGCGAGCGTGAACGCACCGGCCGCCAGCAGCGCGGGCGTGTTAAGTCCCCAGGCGCTCGCGACCACACCGCCGAGCAGCGCGCCGAACGGTGCCCCGCAGATGGAGAGCGTACGGACGGCGGAGCTGATCCGGCCCAGCATCCCGTCGGGGCTCCGCTCCTGGACCAGCGTCGCCTGATTCACGTTCCACACCATGCTCATGACCCCGAACACCGCCATGGCCGTGATGGCCACCCAGAGTTCACGGACGGTCCCGAGCGCGACGAGCGCGCAGGTCTGGACGATCCCGGCGACGAGGATGCTCCGTATCCGCCCGATCCGGAACGCGAGCCGGGGTGCCACGAGCCCGCCGGCGACCATGGCGACGCTGTACGCGGTGAGGGCCGCCGCGTACCCGCTGTTGCCCGCGTCCAGCCAGCCGGTGATGTGCAGGACCAGGGTGGCGATCAGGGCGCCCATGCCGATGTTCGTCAGTGCGGTCGCCACGGACAGGCCGCGCAGCGCGCTGTCCCCCCACAGCGCGCGCATTCCTTCCGCCATCTCGGTGCGCAGGGTGCTGCCCGCGGCCTTCGGGGGTTTCGCCGGCGCGTCGGTCCGCAGGGAGGCGATGAGCAGCGCGCCGACGGCATAGGTGGCGGCGTTGACGGCGAACGGCGCGGAGGCGCCGAGGATCAGCAGCGCGGGCACCAGTGGCGTGGCCAGGAAGCCGCTCGCGACCTGCTGACCGGTCATGAGGCGGGCGTTGGCGCCCGCCAGCGTGTCCCGGGGGACCACGGCGGGCAGCAGGGCCGTGGCGGCGTTGTCGAAGAGCGTCTGGAAGGTGGTCAGCAGGAAGGCGAGGACGAGCAGCAGCGCGATGGTGCCGTGGCCAAGGACGACCGCCAACGCGAAGCCCGCCATCAGGACGCCGCGCAGCAGGTCGACGGCCCACATCGCGCGGCGCTGGTCCACCCGGTCGGCGACGGCGCCGCCGAGGAGTCCGAACAGCAGCCAGGGCAGATAGCCGCAGGCGGTCACGGAGGCGATGAGCAGCGGGTCGTCGGTCAACGAGGCGGCGAGCAGCGGGAGCGCCGCGTTGCGCAGCGAGTCACCGAACCGGGAGACGACGGCGGCGCCCCACAGTCGGCCGAATCCCCCGCGCCACGCGGGAGCCGGCGCTTTCCGGGTCGGCACCGTCGTCGCGGTCGCGGTCGCGGTCGCGGTCGCAGCCGTTTCCGTCGCCGTCTCGACCGCCGCCGTCTCAGCTGCCGTTCTTCCGGCCACCGGTCCGCTCGCCGTCGCCTCGTCCGTCGTCACAACTCTCCCTTTCGGTCTTCCTGTTCGGACCGTAAGGGGTGCCACTGACAATCGGCCGTCCGCGAAAGCGGCTCCGGCCGGACACCTTTGGGTGTCCGGCCGGATCAATGTCTAGATCTCGCCACGCAGTTTGGCGAGGGCTTCGGCGAGAATCGCCTCGCCGTCCGCGTCGCTGCGCCGTTCCCGTACATAGGCGAGGTGTGTCTTGTACGGCTCGGTGCGCGGTGGGTCCGGCGGGTTCTCCCGGTCCTGGCCGGCCGGGAATCCGCAGCGTGGGCAGTCCCACGTGTCCGGAACCTGTGCGTCACTGGCGAAGCTCGGCTGCGTGTCGTGCCCGTTGGAGCACCAGAAGGAGATGCGCAGACGTGGCGCGGACTCGCCGCGCTCGGCCTCACCCATCGGCCCCGCTCCGACCCGGCTTCCCCGGATCGCGTTGCCACTTGCCACGGTCGTAACTCCCTGCGTGAATGGTGCCGCAAGCATCAAGCGTCGAGAGGCAGCTCCGCTGTCGAGCGCCCCAGTCTACGTATGGCCCAACGCGCGTCCAGTGAGCGGAGTTACACCCCCACCGCCGGGACGCAGGGCCTCATGATAGGCCGTGCCCCCGGCGACGTACCGTACGACTGGTCAGTTGTCCAGCTTCATCAGCAGACCAAGCACGACAATGCAGGCAAACCATGACATACCAACGACCACAGTGATGCGGTCGAGGTTACGCTCGGCGACCGAGGAACCGCCGACGGACGACTGCATGCCGCCACCGAACATGTCGGAGAGGCCGCCGCCCTTCCCCTTGTGCATCAGCACCAGCAGCATCAGCAGCAGGCTGAAGACGATCAGGGCAATCGAGAACCCCATAATCACAGCTGGACCCTACTTTCCGGAATTCTCTCGAATTTAATCGGGATTGAACGGGACTGAACAGGACCGCAATGGACAACGGGGGCCGGCGGCATGTGTGAGATGCCGACTCGGCCCCCGTCAGGGTACGACGGATCCGCGCCCTCGCATACTTACTGGTCGCGGAACCTGACGATCTTGACGAACTCCTCGGCGTCCAGCGCCGCGCCGCCGACAAGGGCGCCGTCCACATCCGGCTGCGCCATGATCGCGGCGACATTCCCGGACTTCACCGAGCCGCCGTACTGAATACGCACCTGGTCGGCCAGCTCCTGCGAGTACAGCTCCGCGAGCCGGGCGCGGATCGCTCCGCACACCTCCTGCGCGTCCTCGGGGGTGGCGACCTCGCCGGTGCCGATGGCCCACACCGGCTCGTACGCGATCACGACGGACTCGGCCTGGTCGGCCGGAATGTCCTTGAGACCGCCGTCGAGCTGCGCGAGCGTGTACGGGACCTGCTCGCCGGCCTTGCGGACGTCCAGGCCCTCACCGATGCACAGGATCGGGGTCAGCCCGTGCTTGTACGCGGCCCGCACCTTCGCGTTGCAGACCTCGTCGGTCTCGGCGTGGTACTGGCGGCGCTCGCTGTGGCCGACGGCCACGTACGCGCACTTCAGCTTCGCCAGCATCAGCCCGGAGACCTCGCCGGTGTACGCGCCGGAGTCGTGCGAGGAGATGTCCTGGGCGCCGTACTTGATCTTGAGCTTGTCGCCGTCGACCAGCGTCTGTACGGACCGCAGATCGGTGAACGGCACCAGGACGGCCGTCTCGACCGCGTCGTGGTCCTTCTCGGTCAGGGCGAAGGCGAGCTTCTGGACGTGCGCGATGGCCTCGAGGTGGTTGAGGTTCATCTTCCAGTTCCCCGCCATCAGCGGGGTACGGGCGGTCTTCTCGGTCGGGGTTGCAGCTGCCATCAGTAGGTCAGTCCTCCAGTGCGGCGAGGCCGGGAAGCGTCTTGCCCTCAAGATATTCGAGGCTGGCGCCGCCACCGGTCGAAATGTGGCCGAATGCGTTTTCGTCGAAGCCGAGGATCCGTACGGCGGCGGCGGAGTCGCCACCGCCGACGACCGTGAAGGCGTCGGAGTCGATCAGGGCCTGGGCGACTGCCCGGGTGCCCTCGGCGTAGTCGGGGTGCTCGAAGACACCCATGGGGCCGTTCCAGAAGACGGTCGCCGCGTCGGCGAGCTTCGACGCGTACAGCTCGTTGGTCTCCGGACCGTTGTCCAGACCCATCGTGTCGGCCGGGATGGCGTCGATGGCGACGGTGGCCGGGTCGGCCGGTGCCTTCGTCTTCAGGTCCGGGAACGAGGTCGCGACCAGGACGTCGACCGGCAGGACGAACTCCACGCCCCGCTCGTCGGCGCGCTTCAGATACTCCTGGACGGCCGGGATCTGGTCCTCCTGGAGCAGCGAGGTGCCGACCTCGTGGCCCTGGGCCTTGAGGAAGGTGTACGCCATGCCGCCGCCGATCAGGATGCGGTCGGCCTTCTCCAGCAGATGGTCGATGACGCCGAGCTTGTCGGAGACCTTGGCGCCGCCGAGGACGACCGCGTACGGGCGCGCGACGTCATCGGTGAGCTTCTTGAGCACGCCGACCTCGGTGGCGATCAGACCGCCCGCCGCGTGCGGCAGCCGGGCCGGCAGGTCGACGACCGAGGCGTGCTCGCGGTGGACGGCGCCGAAGCCGTCGCCCACGTAGAGGTCGGCGAGCTCGGCGAGCCGGTCGGCGAAGGCGCCGCGCTCGGCGCCGTCCTTCGACGTCTCACCGGCGTTGAAGCGGAGGTTCTCGATGACGGCGACCTGTCCGTCTTCGAGGGCGGCGACGACGGCCTTGGCGGAGTCGCCGACGGTGTCGGTCGCGAACGCGACGTCGGCGCCCAGGAGTTCACCCAGACGAGCGGCGGCGGGGGCCAGCGAGAAGGCGGGGTCCGGCGCGCCCTTCGGGCGGCCGAGGTGGGACGCCACGATGACCCGGGCACCGGCCTCGGCGAGCCTGGCGACGGTCGGCCGCACGGCGCGGATCCGGCCGTCGTCGGTGATGGTGGTGCCGTCGAGCGGCACGTTGAGGTCGGCCCGGACGAAGACGCGCTTGCCGGCGACCCCTTCGTCGAGAAGTTCGTCGATCGTCTTCATGTATCAGTGACTCCTTGAGAGCGGCTCCACGTCCCGCGACGTAGCGAGCACACAGAAGAGCGAGCACACACAGCACACAGACGACAGGGCCCGGTCAGCGCCACGTCGCGCCGCACGAGCCCTGTCGTTCACATCGGGAGTTGCCTAGCCGACCGGTGTCAGAGCTGACCGCCGACGAAGGTGGTCAGGTCGACCAGCCGGTTGGAGTAGCCCCACTCATTGTCGTACCAGCCGATGATCTTCACGCTCTTGCCCTGGACCAGGGTCAGGGAGGCGTCGAAGGTGCAGGACGCCGGCCAGTTCACGATGTCCGAGGAGACGATCGGGTCCTCGGTGTAGTCCAGGAGGCCCTTGAGCTGGCCCTCGGCGGCCTTCTGGAACGCGGCGTTGACCTCGTCCTTGGTCACCTCGCGCTCCAGCTCGACGACCAGGTCGGTGACGGAGCCCGTCGGGACCGGGACGCGCATCGCGATGCCGTCGAGCTTGCCTTCGAGCTCCGGGATCACCAGGGCGGTCGCCTTGGCGGCACCCGTGGTGGTCGGAATGATGTTCTCGGCGGCGGCACGGGCGCGGCGCAGGTCCTTGTGCGGGAAGTCCAGGATGCGCTGGTCGTTGGTGTACGCGTGGACCGTCGTCATCAGGCCCTTGACGATGCCGAAGTTCTCCAGGAGAACCTTGGCCATCGGCGCCACACAGTTGGTGGTGCAGGAGGCGTTGGAGATGACGTGGTGGCTGGCCGCGTCGTACTTGTCGTGGTTGACGCCCATCACGATGGTGATGTCCTCGTCCTTGGCCGGAGCCGAGATGAGGACCTTCTTGGCGCCGCCCGCGATGTGCTTCTCGGCGTCGGCCTTCTTGGTGAAGATGCCGGTCGACTCGATGACGATGTCGACGCCCAGCTCACCCCAGGGGATGTCGGCCGGGTTGCGCTCGGAGAGCACCTTGAACGTCTTGCCGTCGACCGTGATCGTGTCGGCGGTGTGGCTCACCTCTGCCTTGAGGCGACCCATGATGGTGTCGTACTTCAGCAGATGAGCGGTGGTCGCGGTGTCACCCAGGTCGTTGACAGCCACGATCTCGATGTCGGCACCCTGCTCCAGCAGCGCGCGGAAGTAGCTGCGACCGATGCGGCCAAAGCCGTTGATGCCTACGCGGATCGTCACGAACCGATCTCCTCGTTGGTACGCCGGGTTTCGACGCCGGCGAGTGCGTATGGGATGTCCCCGACCAGTTATGACCCTACCTCCCCCCAGGCGCCCCGGTGACATCGAGTGGGCCTCTACGGACCGGCGGCGCCCCGAACCGCCCGGTAGCGGTACGGGGCGCCGCCGCGGAGGCCACGCCGCGCCGGTGGCGCCCGCGGCGGTCAGCTCCGCAGGGCCCGCAGCGCCTTCCCGAGCAGCGCCGCGCGCCGCTCCGCGTCCGTGACCTGCTCCAGCCCGAAGCCGAGCAGGACGGTGTCCTTCGTGGTGACCGCCCCCGCGCCGGTGCCGATGTCGTACGTCCCCGCCGCCGCGCTGGTGAACCGCGGGAAGAGGTCGGGGGCGAGGACGGAGGAGGTGACGGTGTACGTACCGGCCTGGTCCAGCGGGTTGCCCGGCACGGCGCCGAGCGGTCCCGACGTCCCGAGCAGCGCGCCGGCCCCGGTGAAGGCGGTGGCGCCCGCCGTGGAGGTCCGACCGTAGGCGCCGAGGTAGTACTGGCTGAAGTCGTTCGTCCGCGTGCGGCCGACCTGCGCGTTCCCGCCGGCCTGCTCGCCCGCCTCGATCAGCTTGCCGCCCTCGTTGAGGAAGTCGCGAACGGCGATCTGCGTATCACCGTCCGGAGCGACGGCTCCGGTGTGGTGGACGACGGTGGAGAAGTGGCTCAGGACGCCCAGGGGGTGCGGCGCTCCCTGGGTGGCGACGTCCCAGACGACGGCGGTACGGCCGTTGGCCCGCAGCGCGTCGACGTATGTCCGCGCGTACTGCGCGGGCGCGCCCTCGTCGGCGATCACGAGAGTGTCGGCCCCGGGGCGCTCGGCGACGGTGTAGGTGAAGCGGTCGCCGGTGGTGCGCTTGCCGCTCTTGGTACGGCCGGTGAACCAGACCTCGACGCGGTCGCCCGGGTCGGCGTCCTCGATCTCGGCGCGGTACTCGTCGAAGTGGAGGTTGTCCTCGCCGCCGTAGGTCTCGCCGCCCTTCCAGGCCCGGAGGTTCTCGTCGTGCGTCCGGCCGTCGTTGATCCGGTAGTTCAGCTCCTTGTCCCGTACCGACTTGCGGGCGGTGACGGCGACTTCCTGGTCGGCGCCGCGCGCGTAGGAGGTGGTGAAGGTGTCGGGGGTGAAGTCGGGGGCGCTCATGCCGACCGGGGAGGACGGCCGGTCCGGGTGGGCGGCGGTCTCGGCGACGGAGAGCGCGAAGGGGATGTTCTTGGCGAACTCCGCCTGGATCAGCTTCTCGTCGTCGGGGAAATTGAAGCCGGAGCGGCAGTCGTCCGCTTCCCAGGCGTCGTCGGGGACGCTGTCGGAGACCGTCTCGCAGGTGGTCATCTCCGGGGTGAACATCATGATCCCGTTGACGTTCGCGCCGTGGCCGTCGGCCTCGCCGTTGGTCGTGTACAGCTCGGAGGAGACCTGGGGGTAGTAGCCGGGGACGGCCGGGTTCTCCGGGGTGCCGGCGAGCGACCGGTAGAGGATGTCGTCGGGGGTCGGGGTGGCGACCTGCCAGCCCACGCCGTAGAGGAGCAGCTCGGCGGCGGAGTGGTAGTTGATGGCGTAGTCGAAGCCGATGCGCTTCTGGAGGCCGTCGATCGCCTGGGTCTCGGGCTCGGAACCGGGTGCGGCGCCCCGATAGGTCTCACTGGTGGAGTTGGGAGACGAACCCTCGTTGTCGTAGCCCCACTTGTAGCTGAAGTTACGGTTCAGGTCGATGCCGTCGCCGCGGCTGATGACGCCGTCGCCGTTGACGTCACGGAGATTCTTGCGCCAGAGGCGGTTGGCGTCGGCGGCGTGGGTGAAGTCGTAGCCGTCGGGGTTGGCGGACAGGACGAACCACAGCTCCGTGGAGTCGACGATCTTCGTGATCCTCGGGTCCTTGCCGTAGTTGTCCAGATAGTGGTGCAGCAGCCGCCGTGTCATCTCGGGAGTGATCCACTCCCGGGCGTGCTGGTTGGACATGTAGAGCACGGAGGGCTTGGCGCCGTCCTTGGCCTTGGCCGCTCCCTTGGTGAGCTTGAGGGCGAGGATGTCCTTGCCCTGGACGGTCTTGCCGATGGAGACGACCTTGGTGAGTCCGGGGTGGGCCGCGCCGGCCTCGGTTATCTCCTCCTGGAGACCGCCCGGACCGCTGTACGGGCGGTAGACACCGTCCCCGGCCGCCCTCAGCCGGGATTCCGCTTGGGCGGAGATCTCGCGCTCGGTGACCTCGACGCCCTGGGTCTCCAGGTCGCGCGCCTGGTCGTCGGTGAGGAACAGCTGGACCTTCGCCGCGCCGCCCCGGGGCACCGATTCGCCCAGCTCGTGGGCGTCCTGACCGGCCGCCAGGAGCAGTGGCACCTGCTCGGCGGTGACCTCGGCGTCGAAGACCTTCAGGGTGTCCCCGGCCGTGGCCGGGGACGTGTCGGTGGCGGTCTCGGCCCGGGCGCCGGGTGCCGCCGTGATTCCGCTCAGCAACAGTGCGCCCGCCGCGAGGATCGCTCTCGCTCCGCGTCTCATGTGCCCCCCTTGCTGTGGTCCGCCACAGGCGTGACGGGACGCCGTCAGGCTTACCAACCCGCATGGCCATGTCAAGAGCGCCTCAAGGTCACACAAAATGCCGCTGTCGGCCCCCCAACGGGGGACCGGCGGCGGCACGTTGACGTATCGCGGTGCGGGCGTTGCGCGGTGCGGGGTTGCGCGCGCCTCGCTCGCGGGGCCCTCCGTACGGCGTCGCCTCCTCCGTAGGAAGGCGCGCTCCTCGGCCGGGCGTGTTCTCAGCCGACGAGGCCGTCCGCCATCTCCTCCGACAGCGTCGACTCGGTCCCCGGAATACCCAGGTCCTGCGCCTTCTTGTCCGCCATGGCCAGCAGCCTGCGGATCCGGCCCGCCACCGCGTCCTTGGTGAGCGCCGGATCGGCGAGCGCGCCCAGCTCCTCCAGCGACGCCTGCTTGTGCTCCATCCGCAGACGGCCGGCGGCGGCGAGATGCTCGGGCACCTCCTCGCCCAGGATCTCCAGCGCCCGCTGCACCCGGGCCCCGGCCGCCACGGCCGCGCGGGCCGAGCGGCGCAGATTCGCGTCGTCGAAGTTGGCGAGGCGGTTGGCCGTCGCGCGGACCTCACGGCGCATCCGCCGCTCCTCCCACGCCAGCACCGACTCGTGCGCCCCGAGCCGCGTCAGCAGCGCGCCGATCGCGTCCCCGTCCCGTACGACGACCCGGTCCACGCCACGCACCTCGCGCGCCTTGGACGGGATCTGGAGCCGGCGGGCCGCGCCGACGAGCGCGAGGGCCGCCTCGGGCCCCGGGCAGGTCACCTCCAACGAGGAGGAGCGCCCCGGCTCGGTGAGCGAGCCGTGGGCGAGGAACGCGCCCCGCCAGGCCGCCTCGGCGTCGCAGGTCGCGCCGGAGACCACCTGGGGAGGCAGTCCCCGGATCGGCCGGCCACGGCCGTCGACCAGGCCCGTCTGACGGGCCAACTGGTCACCGCCGGTAATCACCCGTACGACGTAGCGGCTGCCGCGGCGGAGTCCGCCGGGAGCCATCACCACGAGCTCCGAGTTGTGCCCGAAGATCTCCAGGATGTCCTTGCGGAGCCGGCGCGCGGCGATGCTGGTGTCCAGCTCCGCCTCGATCACAATGCGTCCGCTCACGAGGTGGAGACCACCCGCGAACCGGAGAATCGCCGAGACTTCGGCCTTCCTGCAGCACGTACGGGTGACGGGAAGCCGGGCGATCTCGTCCTTCACCGCTGCCGTCATCGCCATGGGCCGATCCTTCCATGCATCCGAAAAATACGGTCGTACGCGGCGGCCAACAGTTCCGGGTCGTGCTTCGGAAGTCCATCGGGTCGGGCCACGGGAGCCAGCTCGACCGCGGCACCGAGCCGCATCGCGGCATCGGAGAGTGATTCGCTGTCGGGCACGGCGGCCTCGTCGGCCAGCACCACGTCCAGGGCGAGTTTAGGGGCGTGTCGTCCCAAAACCTCCAAATGACGCTGCGGTGAGAAGCCATCGGTTTCACCGGGTTGTGGCGCGAGGTTCAGCGAGAGGACCCGGCGGGCCTTCGTCTCGACCAGTGCGTCGAGCAGCTCGGGCACGAGCAGATGGGGGATCACGGAGGAGAACCAGGAGCCGGGACCCAGCACCACCCAGTCGGCGTCGAGGACCGCGGCGACGGCTTCGGGGACCGCCGGCGGGTCGTTCGGCACGAGATGCACGGACTGCACCTCGCCGCGGGTCAGGGCGACCGTGGCCTGCCCCCGTACGGTGTCGATGTCGTCCGGGCGGTCGGGGTCGTGGCCCCGTACGAGCGCCTGGAGCTCCAGCGGCACCGCGGACATCGGCAGCACCCGGCCATGGGCGCCGAGGAGCTTGCCGACCAGGTCCAGGGCCAGGACATGGTCACCGAGCTGTTCCCACAGGGCGACGATCAGCAGATTGCCGACCGCGTGCTCGTGCAGATCGCCCTTGGACTGGAAGCGGTGCTGGATGACGCGGGCCCAGGTCTGGCCCCAGTCGTCGTCGCCGCACAGCGCCGCCAGCGCCTTGCGCAGATCACCGGGCGGCAGCACGCCCAGCTCCTCGCGGAGCCGGCCGCTGGAGCCGCCGTCGTCGGCGACCGTGACGACCGCCGTGAGGTCGCCGGTGATCCGGCGCAGCGCCGTCAGGGAGGCGGACAGCCCCATGCCGCCGCCGAGTGCGACGACCTTGGGCTGGGCGCCGCGGCCGCGGCCGGCCAGCGCGGGCGTGGCCCTGCGCAGCCGCCGCAGCCGGAAGTTGCGTCCGGTCACTCGCGCCCCATGTCCCGGTGGACGACCACGGTCTCGATCCCCTCGGCGGCGAGCCGGGCGCCCAGCTTCTCCGACATGGCGACGGAGCGGTGCTTGCCGCCGGTGCAGCCGACGGCGACGGTCACATAGCGCTTGCCCTCACGGCGGTAGCCGGTGGCGATCAGCTCCAGCAGCTCCGTGTAGCGGTCCAGGAACTCCTTGGCGCCCGGCTGGTTGAACACATAGCCGGACACCTCCTCGTTGAGGCCGGTGAAGGGGCGCAGCTCGGGGACCCAGTGCGGGTTCGGCAGGAAGCGGCAGTCGACCACGAGGTCGGCGTCGACCGGCAGCCCGTACTTGTAGCCGAACGACATGACCGTGGCGCGCAGCTCCGGCTCCTCGTCGCCGGCGAACTGGGCGTCCATCTTGGCGCGCAGCTCGTGGACGTTGAGGCTGGAGGTGTCGATCACCAGGTCGGCGTCGCCGCGCAGCTCGCGCAGCAGGTCGCGCTCGGCCTCGATGCCGTCGACGATCCGGCCGTCGCCCTGGAGGGGGTGCGGACGGCGTACGGACTCGAAGCGGCGGACCAGGGCCTCGTCGGAGGACTCCAGGAACACGATCCGCCGGGTGACCTGCTTGGCGTCGAGGTCGGCCAGCGACTCGCGGAGGTTGTCGAAGAAGCGGCGTCCCCGGACGTCGACGACGACGGCGATCCGGGCCACGTTGCCCTGCGAGCGGGCGCCGAGCTCCACCATCGTGGGGATCAGCGCGGGCGGCAGGTTGTCCACGACGAACCAGCCGAGGTCCTCCAGGCACTTCGCGGCCGTACTGCGGCCCGCGCCCGACATGCCGGAGATGATCACCAGCTCGGGGATGGCGGGCTCGGGGGCCGTCCCGTCGGGCACGGCCGCTCCGGCCTCCCCGTCGGTCCCTCCGGCGGGCTCCCCGGTGTTCTCCCGCGTGGTCTCCCCGCCCGCTGCCGCGGCCGCCCCCTCCGCGGTCTCCTTGGACTCACCCGTACTCACGTCTGCCACTCCGTCCCGGTCTTGCTCAGTCATGCGTGCTGCCCCCGTCGTCTTCCATGATCTCTCCTGTCGCCGTGTTCACAGCGGGCGCGGCGGGTGCCGCCTGGGCGAGGGCCACGGCCACGGACTCGGCCGTCTTGCGGCCGAGACCGGGCACCTCACAGATCTGCTCGATTGTGGCCTGCCGGAGCTTCTTCACCGAGCCGAAATGCTTGATGAGTGCCTGCTTCCGGGTCTCGCCGAGGCCGGGGACGTCGTCCAGAGGGCTGGTCCGGATGCGTTTGGCCCGTTTGGCCCGCTGATAGGTGATGGCGAAGCGGTGGGCCTCGTCACGTACGCGCTGGAGAAGGTACAGACCTTCGCTGGAGCGGGGGAGCACCACGGGATCGTCGTCGTCGGGCACCCAGACCTCTTCCAGGCGCTTGGCGAGGCCGCAGACGGCGATGTCGTCGATGCCCAGCTCGTCCATGGCCCGCTTGGCAGCGGCCACCTGGGGCTGTCCGCCGTCGACGACGACCAGCTGGGGCGGGTAGGCGAAGCGCTTGGGCCTGCCGTCGTCCTCCTTGAGGGAGGACGGACCGGAGTGGCCGTTGTGCCCGTTCTCACCGGGGGCCGCCGGGCTCTGGGCGGTCGCGTCCTGCCCGTTCTCGTCCGGGACGGTGGATCCCTCGTCCTCCTCCGTCCACTCCCCCGTGCGCTCCTTCTCCGCGAGGTAGCGCTTGAAGCGCCGGCCGATCACCTCGTGCATGGAACGGACGTCGTCCTGGCCCTCGAAGCCCTTGATCTGGAAACGGCGGTACTCGCTCTTGCGGGCGAGGCCGTCCTCGAAGACGACCATCGAGGCGACGACGTCGTCTCCCTGGAGGTGCGAGATGTCGAAGCACTCGATCCGCAGCGGCACACTGTCCAGGCCGAGCGCCCGCGCGATCTCCTCCAGTGCGCGGGAGCGCGTCGTGAGGTCGCTCGCGCGCTTCGTCTTGTGCAGGACGAGGGACTGCTGGGCGTTGCGCCCCACCGTCACCATCAGGTCCTTCTTGTCACCGCGCTGCGGGATGCGCAGCGAGACCTGCGAGCCCCTGCGGTCGCTCAGCCACTGGGAGAGCGCCTCGGTCGCCACCTGGTCCTCGGGCAGGGCGGGCACAAGGACCTCCTTGGGAACCGAGTCGCCGCTCTCCTCCCCGTACAGCTGCTGAAGCGCGTGTTCGACGAGGCCCGCCGTGTCGACCGCCTCGACCTTGTCGGTGACCCAGCCGCGCTGACCGCGGACACGTCCGCCACGGACGTGGAAGATCTGTACGGCCGCCTCCAGCTCGTCCTCGGCGACGGCGATCAGGTCGGCGTCGGTGGCGTCGGCGAGGACGACGGCGCTCTTCTCCATCGCCCGGCGCAGCGCCCCTATGTCGTCACGCAGCCGACCCGCCCGCTCGTACTCCATGTCCTCGGCGGCGATCGTCATCCGCTGCTCCAGCCGGCGGATGTACGCGCCGGTGCGACCGGCCATGAAGTCGCAGAACTCCTCGGCCAGTTGGCGGTGCTCATCGGGTGTGACGCGGCCGACGCAGGGCGCCGAGCACTTGCCGATGTAGCCGAGGAGGCAGGGGCGTCCGGTGCGCTCGGCGTTCTTGAACACCCCGGCGGAGCAGGTGCGTACGGGAAAGACACGGAGCATCAGGTCGACGGTCTCGCGGATGGCCCACGCGTGGCCGTACGGACCGAAGTAGCGCACGCCCTTCCTCTTGGCGCCCCGCAAGACCTGCACGCGCGGGAATTCCTCGTTCAGCGTGACCGCGAGATACGGATAGCTCTTGTCGTCGCGGTACTTGACGTTGAAACGGGGGTCGTACTCCTTGATCCACGAGTACTCCAGCTGGAGCGCCTCGACCTCGGTGGAGACGACGGTCCACTCGACGGAGGCGGCCGTGGTGACCATGGTGCGGGTGCGCGGGTGGAGATTCGCCAGGTCCTGGAAGTAGCTGGAGAGCCGGGGGCGCAGGCTCTTGGCCTTCCCGACGTAGATCACCCGGCGGTGATCGTCGCGGAATTTGTAGACCCCCGGGGAGTCGGGGATCTGTCCCGGCTTGGGGCGGTAGCTGGAGGGGTCGGCCATGTCCTCCACCCTACTTGCGGGCACCGACAGTGGGGCCGCGCCAGGTGGGCTCAGGCGCCGGGGCCCGCGACGAGCCGGCCGTCCTTCGCGCTGATCGGCACCTCGGGCAGCGGCACCGTCGCCGGGCCCTTCGTCGCCTTGCCCGTGGTGACGTCGAACCGGCTGCCGTGGCAGGGGCAGTTGCCCTCGGTGCCCTCCACCTTGTCCAGCACACAGCCCGCGTGGGTGCACTGCGCGCTGAAGGCCTTGTACTGCCCCTCGGCGGGGCAGCTCACCACCAGACGCTCCTCGCGGTAGAGCTTCGCGCCGCCGACGGGCACCGCGTCGGCCGCGCCGAGGTCGACGGGGGCGGTCGGGGTCGGCGTCTCGGCGTGACCCAGCTTCGACTCGGTGGAGCAGGCGGCCACGCCGACACCGGCCGCACCGGCGAGCGCGACACCCT
>NZ_JARJHW010000098.1:0-26086 GCF_040560175.1 Streptomyces panacea | reverse complement strand
AGCAGCAGCAACACCCTCAGCACCAGCAGCCCCAGTACCCGCAGCAGCAGTACGACGATCCGCGGTACGGCAACCAGCAGTACACCGGCCAGCAGCCCAACAACCCCCAGTACGGCGCCGGTTGGGACACCGGCCAGCAGGCGGGCGTGCCGTACGGCGAGAACCCGGGCGACCCCTACGCGGGCCGGCAGGGCGCCGGCTACGGCGGCGAGAGCCCCGACCGGTACGGCACCTCCGAGGCGTACCCGCCACCCCGCCCCCCGGGGCGCCGCGAGCCGGAGCCCGCGCCTCCGCCCCCTGCCCCGGCCCCGGTCCAGCCCGAGAACGACTGGGACGGCCCGCAGCCCGAGGAGACGCACCCCTTCTTCACCGGCGACGACCGCGACGATCGTGACCGCGACCGCCGCGACGACGACCGTGACGATCGTGACCGTGACCGGGACGACGACCGCGAGTACGACGACGAGGACGACGGCCGGCGCGGCGGAGGCGGCGGACGCGACCGCCGTGGCAAGTCGAAGAAGAAGCGCCGTGGTGGCAGCGCCTGCCTCGTGGCCTCCCTCGTCCTGGTCGCGGGCGCGGCCGGCGGCGGGTACTACGCGTACACGTTCTGGCAGGAGCGCTTCGGCCCGCCGGCCGACTTCGCGGGCGCCGGTACGGGCTCCGTCCAGGTCGAGATCCCGCAGGGAGCCGGCCTCGCCGAAATGGGCGGCCTGCTGAAGAAGGCCGGCGTGGTGAAAAGCGCCCAGGCATTCGTCGACGCGGCCGGTGAGCACCCCAAGGGCAAGGCCATCCAGCCCGGTGTCTACCCGATGAAGAAGGAAATGGCGGCCAAGGCCGCGGTCGAGTTGATGACCAACCCGGCCAACCTGAATTCGCTGACCATCGCCGAGGGCACACGTGCCGTCAAGGTGTACGAATTCATCGACACGAAGCTCAAGCTCGACCCCGGTACCACCGCGGACGTGGCCAAGGCGGAAGCCGATAAACTCGGTCTGCCCGACTGGGCCGACGACGACAAGAACATAAAGGATCCGCTCGAAGGATTCCTCTATCCCGCGCGTTACGACATCGGTGAGAAGACCAAGCCCGAGGACGTCCTCAAGCAGATGGTCGCGCGCTCCAACCAGGAGTACAAGAAGTACGACCTCGAGAAGTCGGCCGAGGAGCTCGGTCTCGAATCGCCGCTCGACGTCGTCACCGTCGCCAGCCTGGTGCAGGCCGAAGGCATGACGCACGACGACTTCAAGAAGATGGCGTCCGTCGTCTTCAACAGGCTCAAGCCGACGAACACGGCCACCAACCAGAAGCTCGAATTCGACTCCGCGTTCAACTATCTGAAGAACGAGAGCGAGATCGACATCTCCACGGCGGAGATCAGGACCAACCCCGACCCGTACAACACGTACTTCCACAAGGGTCTTCCGCCGGGTCCGATCGGAAATCCGGGCGCCGACGCGCTGAACGCCACGAAGGCACCCGACCCGGGCGCGTGGATGTTCTTCATCTCCATCGACGGCAAGACCACCGAATTCACCAAGACCCTGGCCGAGCACGAGAAGCTGGTCGCCAAGTTCAACGAGCGACGGAAGAATGCGAACGACTAGAACCACCGAGCGCAGGGCGGCCGTCCTCGGGTCGCCCATCGCGCACTCGCTCTCCCCGGTGCTGCACCGGGCGGCGTACGCGGAACTGGGCCTCACCCACTGGTCCTACGACCGCTTCGAAGTGGCCGAGGCACAGCTCCCCGCGTTCCTGACCGGCCTCGACCCGTCCTGGGCCGGCCTTTCGCTGACCATGCCGCTCAAGCGGGCCGTCATCCCGCTGCTCGACCGGGTCGGCGAGACTGCGGCGTCGGTGGAGGCCGTCAACACCGTCGTCATCGACGGCGACGGCCGGCGCACGGGCGACAACACCGACATCCCCGGCATGCTCGCCGCCCTGCGCGAGCGCGGCGTCACCGCGGTGGAGTCGGCGGCCGTCCTCGGCGCCGGGGCGACGGCGTCGTCCGCGCTCGCCGCGCTCTCCCGCGTCTGCGAGGGCCCCGTCACCGCCTACGTACGCAGCCGGGCCCGCGCCGCCGAGATGCGCGGCTGGGGGGAACGGCTCGGTGTCGACGTACGTACCGCCGACTGGTCGGAGGCGGCCGACGCGCTCGACGCGCCGCTGGTGATCGCGACGACCCCCGCCGGCGCCACCGACGAACTCGCGCCCCGCGTCCCCGGCCGTCCGGGCACCCTCTTCGACGTGCTCTACGACCCCTGGCCCACCGCGCTCGCCGCCGCCTGGTCCGCCCAGGGAGGCCCCGTGGTCGGCGGTCTCGACCTCCTCGTGCACCAGGCCGTCCTCCAGGTCGAGCTGATGACCGGCCGCGCGCCCGCCCCGCTCGCAGTGATGCGCGAGGCCGGCGAGCAGGCGCTCGGGGCCCACCAGGACTGACGGCCCGCCGCCGCCCGCCAATCGGCCGCACGGGTATCCGCAGGCTGGACGGAGTCACGGACCGGGTGTCCGGTCATGGCAGGATCGGGACCCGAGGATGCGTACCGCAGTCGTACCGTCGAAGTTGTCGAGAATTACCGAGGAGCACCGTTGAGCAGGTTGCGCTGGCTGACAGCGGGGGAGTCCCACGGACCCGCACTCGTCGCGACGCTGGAGGGCCTTCCCGCGGGTGTGCCGATCACCACGGAGATCGTGGGCGATCACCTCGCCAGGCGGCGCCTCGGCTACGGACGCGGCGCGCGCATGAAGTTCGAGCGCGACGAGGTCACCTTCCTCGGCGGCGTACGGCACGGTCTGACCATGGGATCGCCGGTCGCGATCATGGTCGGCAACACCGAGTGGCCCAAGTGGGAACAGGTCATGTCCGCCGACCCGGTCGACCCCGAGATCCTGGCCGGACTCGCCCGTAACGAGCCCCTGACCCGCCCGCGCCCCGGCCACGCCGACCTCGCGGGCATGCAGAAGTACGGAGCGTCCGAGGCCCGGCCGATCCTGGAGCGCGCGAGCGCCCGCGAGACGGCGGCCAGGGTCGCGCTCGGCGCGGTCGCGCGCTCCTACCTGAAGGAGACGGCCGGGATCGAGATCGTGTCCCACGTCGTCGAACTGGCCACCGCCAAGGCCCCGTACGGCGTGTACCCGACGCCCGGCGACGTGGCGCGGCTCGACGCCGACCCCGTGCGCTGCCTGGACCCCGAGGCGAGCGAGGCGATGGTCGCCGAGATCGACCAGGCCCACAAGGACGGTGACACCCTCGGCGGTGTGGTCGAGGTGCTGGCGTACGGCGTGCCCGTCGGCCTCGGCTCGCACGTCCACTGGGACCGCAGGCTCGACGCCCGGCTCGCCGCCGCCCTCATGGGCATCCAGGCCATCAAGGGCGTCGAGGTCGGCGACGGCTTCGGCCTCGCCCGGGTGCCCGGCTCCCGGGCCCACGACGAGATCCTGGTCACCGACGAGGGCATCAGGCGCGCCTCGGGCCGCTCCGGCGGCACCGAGGGCGGTCTGACGACGGGTGAACTGCTGCGCGTACGGGCCGCGATGAAGCCCATCGCGACCGTGCCCCGCGCGCTCGCCACCATCGACGTCGCCACCGGTGAGGCCGCCAAGGCGCACCACCAGCGCTCCGACGTCTGCGCGGTGCCGGCGGCGGGCATCGTCGCTGAGGCCATGGTCGCGCTGACCCTCGCCGACGCGGTGGCCGAGAAGTTCGGCGGCGACAGCGTCCCCGAGACCCGGCGCAACGTCGAGTCGTACCTTGAGAACCTGGTGATCCGATGAGCGGCCCGCTGATCGTCCTGGTCGGCCCCATGGGGGTCGGCAAGACCACCGTCGGCGCGCTGCTCGCCGAACGCCTCGACACCGAGTACCGGGACACCGACGCGGACATCGTCGCCGCCGAGGGCCGCGAGATCTCGGCCATCTTCTTCGACGACGGCGAGCAGCACTTCCGCGAGCTGGAGCGGGCCGCCGTACGGACCGCGCTCGCCGAACACTCCGGTGTCGTCGCGCTCGGCGGCGGAGCGGTCCTCGACCAGGACACCCGTGAACTGCTCGCGGGCCTGCCCGTCGTCTATCTCTCGATGGAGGCGAACGAGGCGGTGAGGCGCACCGGTCTGGGCCTGGCCCGCCCGCTGCTCGCCATCAACCCCCGCCAGCAGTGGAAGCTGCTGATGGAGGAGCGGCGCCCCCTCTACACGGAGGTCGCGCGCGCGGTCGTCCCGACCGACGAGCGGGCACCCGAAGAGGTCGCCGAAGCCGTCATCGAGGCGCTGGAACTGGGCGCGGCGGCCGTCCCAGGAGCCGCCCCCGACGCCGATCCGTCCGCCACCCCCGGCAAGGCCCCCGGCAAGGAGAACCACGCATGACGACGGACCAGGACCAGCCGGTCACCCGTATCCAGGTCGGTGGCACCGCGGGCCACGACCCGTACGAGGTGCTGGTCGGCCGGCGGCTGCTGGGCGAGCTGCCCGTACTCATCGGCAACCAGGCCAAGCGCGTCGCCGTGCTGCACCCGGAATCGCTCGCCGAGACCGGTGAGACGCTGCGCCGGGACCTGGCCGACCAGGGGTACGAGGCGGTCGCCATCCAGCTGCCGAACGCCGAGGAGGCCAAGACCGTCGAGGTCGCCGCCTACTGCTGGAAGGCCCTCGGACAGACCGGCTTCACCCGCAGCGACGTCATCGTCGGCGTCGGCGGCGGCGCCACCACCGATGTCGCGGGCTTCGTCGCCGCGACCTGGCTGCGCGGCGTGCGCTGGATCGCCGTACCGACGACCGTCCTCGGCATGGTCGACGCGGCGATCGGCGGCAAGACCGGCATCAACACCGCCGAGGGCAAGAACCTCGTGGGCGCCTTCCACCCGCCCGCCGGGGTGCTCTGCGACCTCGCGGCGCTCGACTCGCTGCCCGTGCACGACTACGTGAGCGGCATGGCCGAGATCATCAAGGCGGGTTTCATCGCCGATCCGGCCATTCTCGATCTGGTCGAGTCCGACCCCGAAGGCGCCCGCACCCCAGCCGGACCGCACACCTCCGAGCTGATCGAGCGCTCCATCCGGGTCAAGGCCGAGGTCGTGTCCAACGACCTCAAGGAGTCCGGCGTACGCGAGATCCTCAACTACGGGCACACGCTCGCCCACGCCATCGAGAAGAACGAACGCTACAAATGGCGGCACGGCGCGGCCGTCTCCATCGGCATGGTCTTCGCCGCCGAACTGGGCCGCCTCGCGGGCCGGCTCGACGACGCCACGGCCGAACGGCACAGCGCCGTCCTGAAGTCCGTGGGACTGCCGCTGACCTACCGCGGCGACCAGTGGCCCAAGCTGCTGGAGACCATGAAGGTCGACAAGAAGTCCCGTGGTGACCTGCTGCGTTTCATCGTCCTCGACGGTCTGGCCAAGCCGACCGTGCTGGAGGGACCGGACCCGGCCGTGCTGCTCGCCGCGTACGGGGAGGTGTCCGAGTGACTCGTCGGGTCCTCGTGCTCAACGGCCCCAACCTGGGCCGCCTCGGTTCCCGCGAGCCGGACGTGTACGGCTCCGTCTCGTACGCCGGTCTTGTGGAGACCTGCCAGTCGACGGGCAAGGAACTGGGGCTGGCGGTCGACGTACGCGAGACGAACGACGAGGGCGAGCTGATCCGCTGGCTGCACGAGGCGGCCGACGGATCGATCCCGGTCGTGCTCAACCCCGGGGCTTTCACCCACTATTCGTACGGAATGCGGGACGCCGCGGCGCAGCGCACCGCGCCGCTGATCGAGGTGCACATCTCAAACCCGTACACACGCGAGGAATTCCGCCACACGTCGGTGGTCGCGGCGGTCGCCAGTGGCACGATCGCGGGGTTCGGCATCGGCTCCTACCGACTGGCGCTGCGCGCGGTCGCCGAGGAACTGGACGGCTGACGACGGCTGTACGGGGAAGCCCGAACGGGCCGCCGGGCACTCGGAGCGGGCTTCCGGCGTTCTTACGGAGGCGGGCGGGAACGGTACCGTTCGGGGGCGAGTCGGCCTGTCGGCCGAGCGATCAGCGTCAAGACGTACGAGACGGAGTGGCACCGGATGCAGCACGCAGTGGGGGCTCCGCTGCCGCCTCCCCATGGGTCGGCGCACGGAGCGGGCGGGCAGGGAGCGGGCGCGTGGGCACACGGCTCCCCGCCCCACGGTCCGCCACCGCACTCCGGCCCGCCGGCCGGTCCGCCCGCGCCCTACGGGCAGCCGCCCGCACCGGGCGCGGCGCCGTACGGCGCCCAGCCGCCTCCGGGCGGGCATCAGGGACCGCCTCAGCCCGGCACACCGCACCAGCACCAGCACCCGCACCCGCATCAGCACCCGCCGGGCGGACCGCGTCCGCCGCAGGGGCCGCCGTCCGGCCGGTCCACCGGCCCCCAGCGGATCCCGGGGGCCCCCGTGCCCCCACAGGGCCCCCCGGTCCAGGCGGCGCCGGACTCGACCGGGCACGTCCAACTGCCGCCGGGCGGGCCGGTTCCCATACCCGTGCCGCACCTCGCCGACAGCGGTACGGGCGCCGCCACGCTGGCCGTCCTGCTGATCGGCCCCGCCGGCGCGGGCAAGACGACCGTCGCCCGGCACTGGGCGGCCCGCCGTCAGGTCCCCACCGCGCACATCAGCCTCGACGACGTACGCGAATGGGTCTGCTCCGGCTTCGCCGACCCGCAGTCCGGCTGGAACGAGCACTCCGAGGCGCAGTACCGCCTCGCCCGCCGCACCTGCGGCTTCGCCGCCCGTAACTTCCTCGCCAACGGGATCTCCTGCATCCTCGACGACGCGGTCTTCCCGGACCGCCCGGTCGTCGGACTCGGCGGCTGGAAGCGCCACGTCGGCCCCGGCCTGCTGCCCGTGGTCCTGCTGCCCGGCCTGGAGATCGTCCTGGAGCGGAACGCGGAGCGCAGCGGCAACCGCAGACTCTCGGACGAGGAAGTGGCGGGCATCCACGGCCGGATGGCCGGCTGGTACGGCTCCGGACTGCCGATCATCGACAACTCGAAGTACGACGTCGAGACGACGGCCCGGGTGCTGGACGACGTACTCGCCCGTTCGATCGCGAGCCCGCCGGCCTGGTAGCCGGAACGCCGGGCGCCCCTTCGGCCGCCGGACGCTCTTTCGGCGCCCCCGGAGGCGCCGGCCGGCGGTGATCGGCCGGACGGGGCCGGGTCGCACTCCGCCTCGGTCGGACGCGCCGACCGCGCCGAGCCGGGCCCGCGCTCATAGGCTCGATACATGTCAGAGGTGTATGCGGTCCGTCGCGGGCGGCTGCGCGACCGGTGCTCCGCGGCCGGCAGCGATGCCGCCCTGGTGTCACTGCCCGCCAACGTCCGCTATCTCGCCGGCGGCGCGCCACCGGGCGCCGTCCTGCTGCTCGGCGTCGCCGACCAGCGCGACGTACTGCTCTGCCCCCGCACCCCCACCGGCGACCCCGCCGACGGCCGCCCCGACGACGGGCTGCGGCTCAGCGTGCTGCCCACCACGACGGGCGATCCGGCCGTCGCCGCCGCGGACCTCGTCGACCCGGCCACTGCCCGCACCCTCGCCGTCGAGGAACACCATCTGACCGTCGCCCGGCACCGTGCCATCCACTCGGTGGCGCCCCGGCTCCTCCTCGCCGACCTCGGCCGCACCGTGGAACAGCAGCGGACGGTCAAGGACGAGGAGGAGATCTCCCATCTGCGGATCGCCGCCGAGATCTCCGACCAGGCACTGGGCGAACTGCTCGAATCGATCCTCGTCGGCCGCACCGAGCGCCATCTCGCCCTGGAACTGGAGCGGCGCCTGGTCGACCACGGCGCCGACGGACCGGCCTTCCGTACCTCCGTCGCCACCGGACCGAACGCGGGCCGCCCCGGTCACCGTCCCTCGGACCGCAGGGTCGAGGAGGGAGATTTCCTCTCCGTTCGCCTCGGCGCCAACTACCACGGATACCGTTGCGAGATCGGCCGCACCTTTGTTATCGGCTCGTCGCCCGCCGACTGGCAGATCGACCTGTACGACCTGGTGTTCGCAGCACAACGGGCAGGTCGGGAGGCTCTGACGCCCGGTACCGCCTATCGCGACGTGGACCGCGCGGCCCGTCAGCCGCTGGAGTCGGCGGGGTACGGCGAAGGGCTCGCGGCCCGTACCGGACACGGTGTGGGGCTCGAAATCGACGAGGACCCGCAGTTGGCACCCGCTGCCATGGGTAAACTGGACGCTTGTGTGCCGGTCACCGTCGAACCGGGGGTCCACCTCCCGGGCCGGGGCGGTGTCCGGATCGATGACACGCTCGTCGTCCGCCCCGAGGCGGACGGCGGACCCGAGCTACTCACCATTACGACCAAGGAACTGCTCGCGCTCTAGTGCTTCCGGCACGTTTTCGCCGGTCGCGGCGGTGGCGCGCACCCGTGGTCCCACCCAGCTTCAGTCCAGGAGATTCCGCAACCGTGGCTTCCACGAACGACCTCAAGAACGGCATGGTGCTCAAGCTCGACTCTGGCCAGCTCTGGTCCGTCGTCGAGTTCCAGCACGTCAAGCCCGGCAAGGGCCCGGCCTTTGTGCGCACCAAGCTGAAGAACGTGCTCTCCGGCAAGGTCGTCGACAAGACCTTCAACGCCGGCGTGAAGGTCGAGACGGCCAGCGTCGACCGCCGCGACATGCAGTTCTCATACATGGACGGCGAGTACTTCGTCTTCATGGACATGGGCACCTACGACCAGATCCACATCAGCCGGGAGGTCGTCGGCGACGCCGCGAACTTCCTGCTGGAGGGCTTCGAGGCCACGGTGGCGATGTACGAGGGCAGCGCGCTCTACGTCGAGCTGCCCGCCGCCGTCGAGCTGGTCATCAAGCACACCGACCCCGGCGTGCAGGGCGACCGCTCCACCGGCGGCTCCAAGCCCGCCGAGCTGGAGACCGGTTACGAGATCGGTGTCCCGCTCTTCATCACGACCGGCGAGAAGATCAAGGTCGACACGCGCTCCGGTGAGTACCTCGGCCGGGTGAACAGCTAACCGTGGCTGCCCGCAACAAGGCCCGTAAGCGCGCCTTCCAGATCCTTTTCGAGGCCGACCAGCGCGGGGCGCCCGTGCAGACGGTCCTCGCGGACTGGCTCCGGCACGCCCGGACCGACGACCGCCAGCCGCCGGTCAGCGAATACACGATGGAACTCGTCGAGGGGTACGCGCAGTACGCCGAGCGGATCGACGAACTCATCACCACCTACTCGGTGGGCTGGACGCTCGACCGGATGCCGGTCGTCGACCGGAACATCGTGCGGCTGGGCACGTACGAACTGGTGTGGGTGGACGGAACGCCCGACGCCGTGGTGATCGACGAGGCGGTACAGCTCGCCAAGGAGTTCTCCACCGACGACTCACCGTCGTTCGTGAACGGCCTCCTCGGCCGCTTCAAGGACCTCAAGCCGAGCCTGCTCCGCGCCGACTAGGTTCTGTCCGGCGGGTCTTCGGGGGCCCCGAAGATCCGCCGGACGGGGCCTAGGCCGTGTCTTCGAAGTCTCGCCTGGCCCGCGGCGTCTGGTACGGCACCTCGCCGTGTTGTCGGAGTCGGCCGAGTACGCCCGGTACGAGGCCGATCCTCCGCTTTGCGATGTACCGCGAGGGTTCCTCGGAGCGCCGGACGCACCGCACACGCGGCCCGTCCGGCGTGGTGAGTACGGCCTGCCGTGGATGCCCGACCGCGCGCTCACCATGCCGGTCCGCCACCGCCCCATCTCTGACGTGGGCCCACCACCACCGGAGCCCCTGGGCAGACCTTTCGCCCAACCGTGCTGCGCCGCCCGGTCCGAGCGGCCGTTATCGCGGCCGCTCGCGGCCTGCTGCTTCTTCGCCAGGGCCGTACTCGCCGTCCCGGCACGGGAGTTGCCCGAAGAAGCGGCACAGCGCCGGGCTGTCGATCGGCGAGCTGCGTTTCCTCGGACGCCACGCACCGCGTTGACCGCCGGGCTGCGCGCTCCCGTGCGCGTATGACGTCGCGGCGGCTTCGGCCCGGCGCGGGAAGCTCCGTCCTGCGGACGCCTGATCGGCGGCCGGTATTTCGATCATCCCCGACTGGGCCGTCCGGGTGACGCGGGCCCGGTGCGCCCGTCCCTCCGCCCGTACCCGCGTTCGACCTGTTTGGTGCGCGGAGTGACATCTCTCTCGGTCGACCGGCACGAGCGCGGCCACACGGCCAAGGACGCCCCGTCGGCCCTCGTCGCCCGCAGTGCCGCCTCGGGGCGGGCCAGGAGCCGTACGCCGCCGAACGCGGCCCGATGCCCTCGGCAGAGCCCGTGGTCGCCCTCCGCACGCGCGTGCGGGCGCCGCGTGGCACCGTCGGCGCGGATCTCCTCCAGGACCGCCCAGGCGACTCCTGGCGGCGCCCTGGAAGGGCCGTGGGCGCCGCGAGGAGGCCCGGACCCGCCCACCGCCTCCCGGACTGCTGTACGACCCCGACCCCGGACATGCCGCAGGGGCGGCCCGCCGACTGCGGGCCGCCCCTACGGATGTGACGTTTCTGCTGTTCTGTACCGGGGCGGTCAGCCCTCGTCGTGGGCCACGGCGCGGCGCGCGTCCGCGTCCAGCACGCCCCAGCTGATCAGCTGCTCGGTGAGGACCGAGGGCGACTGGTCGTAGATCACCGCGAGGGTGCGCAGGTCGTCCTGGCGGATCGACAGCACCTTGCCGTTGTAGTCGCCGCGCTGGCTCTGGATGGTCGCCGCGTAGCGCTGGAGCGGGCCGGCCTTCTCCTGCGGGACATGGGCGAGACGCTCCAGGTCCAGGACGAGCTTCGGCGGCGGCTCGGCGGCCCCGCCCGGCGTCGTGCCCGGCAGCAGCTCCTGCACCGGCACACCGTAGAAATCGGCCAGCTCGGCGAGGCGCTGTACGGTCACCGCGCGGTCGCCGCGCTCGTACGACCCCACCACCACGGCCTTCCAACGGCCCTGGGACTTCTCCTCCACGCCATGGAGGGAGAGGCCCTGCTGGGTGCGGATGGCGCGGAGCTTGGCCCCGAGCTGCTTTGCGTATTCGCTGGACATAAGGCTCCCCGGACGCTGGGACAATCTGCGGCTCCGCCGCGTGGCTGGTAACTCACTGTGAGGTTACGCAGCGTGACTTGGATGCGTCAAGCCGAATGATCCGGACGCGCCCCTCCACAAGTCCGGAAAAGGCCGCCGGACCTGGTAATGTCGACGGCGCAAATCCGACGTCCTTTAACGTCCGTCCCGTGAGGCGGAGAAGGAGGTCCGTTTCTTATGGACACGCACAGCTCTGATGCCGCCCGCCCCGTCCTCGAGGCGCCCGACATCGCGCGGGCACTGACCCGTATCGCCCACGAGATCGTCGAACGCGCCAAGGGCGCCGACGACGTGGTTCTGCTCGGCATCCCCACCCGCGGCGTCTTCCTGGCCCGGCGGCTGGCCGACAAGCTCGAAGAGATCACCGGTGGCAAGATCCCGGTCGGTTCCCTCGACATCACGATGTACCGCGACGACCTGCGCATGCGACCCGCCCGCGCGCTGGCCCGCACCGACATCCCGGCCGACGGCGTCGACGGACAGCTCGTCGTCCTCGTGGACGACGTGCTCTTCTCCGGCCGCACGATCCGCGCCGCCCTCGACGCGCTGGGCGACATCGGCCGGCCACGCGCGGTCCAGCTCGCCGTCCTCGTCGACCGGGGCCACCGCGAACTGCCCATCCGCGCCGACTACGTGGGCAAGAACCTCCCCACCTCTCTGCGCGAGACGGTCAAGGTCCAGCTCGCCGAGGAGGACGGCCGCGACACCGTGCTGCTCGGCCTGCGGAAGCCCGACCCGGCCGAGCAGTAGTCGGCCCCTCCGTACGCCGGGGGCCCGTACCGGCCCCGCCCGCGCGTCGTCGCGCCCCGACGCCGCCGTGCCCGCCCGGGGGACACCCCGGAACCCAGAGCCACCTCCACACAACGGAGCACACCCGATGCTGCGCCTCACAGGGGCAAGCCCCCGTACCCCCGGCCATCTCATCTCCGCCGCCGACCTGACCCGCGACGACGCCGTCCTGATCCTCGACACCGCCGAGGAGATGGCCCGGGTCGCCGACCGGCCCATCAAGAAGCTGCCGACGCTGCGCGGCCGTACGGTCGTCAACCTCTTTTTCGAGGACTCGACCCGTACGCGTATCTCCTTCGAGGCGGCCGCCAAGCGCCTGTCCGCCGATGTCATCAACTTCTCGGCCAAGGGCTCGTCGGTCTCCAAAGGAGAGTCGCTCAAGGACACCGCGCTGACGCTGGAGGCGATGGGCGCCGACGCCGTCGTCATCCGGCACGGCTCCTCGGGCGCCCCGTACCGGCTCGCCAACTCCGGCTGGATCGACGGCGCCGTCATCAACGCGGGGGACGGCACCCACGAACACCCCACGCAGGCGCTGCTCGACGCCTTCACGATCCGCCGCAGGCTGGTCGGCGCCGACGCGGGCATCGGCCGGGACCTCGAAGGCCGCCGCATCACGATCGTCGGCGACATCCTGCACAGCCGCGTCGCCCGCTCCAACGTCCTGCTGCTGCACACGCTCGGCGCCCAGGTCACACTCGTCGCCCCGCCGACCCTGGTGCCGATCGGCGTCGAGAAGTGGCCGTGCGAGGTCTCGTACGACCTGGACCAGGTGCTGCCCAAGTCCGACGCCGTGATGATGCTCCGGGTCCAGCGCGAGCGGATGAACGCCGCCTTCTTCCCGACCGAGCGCGAGTACTCGCGGCGCTACGGGCTCGACGGTGAGCGGATGGCCCGGATGCCCGAGAACTCGATCGTCATGCACCCCGGCCCGATGAACCGGGGCATGGAGATCACCGCCGAGGTCGCCGACTCCGACCGCTGCACGGCCGTCGAGCAGGTCGCCAACGGCGTTTCGACGCGCATGGCCGTCCTGTACCTGCTTCTTGGCGGCAACGAGCCCGCCGTCACCCATTCCCGCGCGTCGTCCGCCACCGAGGAGAGCAAGTAACCATGAGCAAGATCCTGATCCGTGGCGCCAAGGTGCTCGGCGGCGAAGCGCGCGACGTGCTCATCGACGGCACGGTCGTCGAGCGGGTGGGTGTCGGTATCGACGCCGGCGACGCCACCGTCGTGGAGGCCGAGGGGCAGATCCTGCTGCCCGGCCTGGTCGACCTGCACACCCATCTGCGCGAGCCCGGCCGCGAGGACTCCGAGACCGTCCTCACCGGCACCAGGGCCGCCGCGATCGGCGGCTTCACCGCCGTGCACGCCATGGCCAACACCTTCCCCGTCGCCGACACCGCCGGCGTCGTCGAGCAGGTCTGGCGGCTCGGCCGCGAGTCCGGCTACTGCGACGTGCAGCCCGTCGGCGCCGTCACCGTCGGCCTGGAGGGCAAGCAGCTCGCCGAACTCGGCGCCATGCACGACTCGGCCGCCGGTGTGCGGGTCTTCTCCGACGACGGCAAGTGCGTGGACGACGCGGTGATCATGCGCCGGGCCCTGGAGTACGTGAAGGCATTCGACGGCGTCATCGCCCAGCACGCCCAGGAGCCCCGGCTCACCGAGGGCGCCCAGATGAACGAGGGCATCGTCTCCTCGGAGCTCGGGCTCGGCGGCTGGCCCGCCGTCGCCGAGGAGTCGATCATCGCCCGTGACGTCCTGCTGGCCGCCCACGTCGGCTCCCGCGTCCACATCTGCCATCTCTCCACGGCCGGTTCCGTCGAGATCGTCCGCTGGGCCAAGTCCAAGGGCTGGAACGTCACCGCCGAGGTCACCCCGCACCACCTGCTGCTGACGGACGAGCTCGTACGGTCCTACAACCCCGTCTACAAGGTGAACCCGCCGCTGCGCACCGAGGCCGACGTCCTCGCGCTGCGCGAGGCCCTGGCGGACGGCACGATCGACTGCGTCGCCACCGACCACGCCCCGCACCCGCACGAGGACAAGGACTGCGAGTGGGCCGCGGCGGCCATGGGCATGGTCGGCCTGGAGACCGCGCTCTCCGTCGTCCAGCACACGATGGTCGACACCGGCCTCATCGACTGGGCGGGCGTCGCCGACCGGATGTCGGTACGGCCCGCGCAGATCGGCCGGCTCACCGGCCACGGCCGTCCCGTCTCGGCAGGTGAGCCCGCCAACCTCACCCTCGTCGATCCCGCTTACCGTGGAGTGGTGGACCCCGCGGGCTTCGCCTCCCGCAGCCGTAACACCCCCTACCAGGGCCGTGAGCTGCCGGGACGCGTCACCCACACCTTCCTGCGGGGCCGTGCCACGGTCGTCGACGGGAATCTGGCGTGAGCGCTGTACTGATCAATCTGGCCGCCGAGCAGAAGTCGGCGGATGTGACCGACTGGGCCGCCCGCATCGGCTGGGTGGTGGGTCTGCTCCTGTTCGTCGCCTTCGTGTACTGGCTGATGCGCCAGGGCTGGAAGTGGCGCGGGAGCCTGCAGTCCGACCTGCCGGAGCTGCCTCAGGCGCCGGAGGCGCCGGTCGCCGACGAGGACGTGAGGCTGCGGCTCAGCGGCCGCTACCACGGCTCCACCACCGCCGGTCAGTGGCTGGACCGGATCGTCGCCCGCGGCCTCGGCGCCCGCAGCCGGGTGGAGCTCACGCTCACCGACGCGGGTGTGGACGTCGTACGGCCCGGGGCCACCGACTTCTTCGTCCCGGCGGGCCAACTGCGCGCCGCCCGGCTCGACAAGGGCATCGCGGGCAAGGTCCTCGCCGAGGGCGGACTGCTGATCCTCACCTGGCAGCACGGCGACCGGCTGCTCGACTCCGGGTTCCGCTCCGACCGCGCGGCGGAGCACACGGCCTGGGTCGAGGCGATCAACCTCATGAACCAGGCGATCACGACGAACGACGCTGCGACCGCGAACGACGCTCCCACCACGGACGCGTCGGCCACCGCGACCGACGCCGCACCACTCACGACGGAAGGCACCGCACGATGACCCTCTCCACCCGGGGAGCCGCAGCGGCTCCCGCCGTACTCGTCCTGGAGGACGGCCGGAGTTTCCGCGGCCGTGCCTACGGGGCCGTGGGGGAGACCTTCGGCGAGGCGGTGTTCTCCACCGGCATGACCGGCTACCAGGAAACCCTCACCGACCCCTCGTACCACCGCCAGGTCGTCGTCATGACCGCCCCGCACATCGGCAACACCGGCGTCAACGACGAGGACGACGAGTCCCGCCGGATCTGGGTCGCCGGCTATGTCGTACGCGACCCCGCCCGCACCCCGTCCAACTGGCGCTCCCGGCGCTCCCTGGACGAGGAGCTGGTGAGCCAGGGCATCGTCGGCATCAGCGGCATCGACACCCGCGCGCTCACCCGCCATCTGCGCGAGCGCGGCGCGATGCGCGTCGGCATCTTCTCCGGCGACGCGCTCGCGGGCGGCCTCCTCACGGATGACGCGACGCTGACCGCGCGTGTGAAGGAGGCGCCCCTGATGAAGGGCGCAGACCTGTCCGCGGAGGTCGCCACCACCGAGGCGTACGTCGTCCCGGCCGTCGGCACCAAGCGCTTCACCGTCGCCGCCGTCGACCTCGGCATCAAGGGCATGACCCCGCGGCGGCTGGCCGAGCGCGGCATCGAGGTGCACGTCCTGCCCGCCACCGCCACCGTCGACGACGTGTACGCGGTCGCGCCCGACGGCGTGTTCCTCTCCAACGGTCCCGGCGACCCCGCCACCGCCGACCTCACCGTGGTCAAGGGCGTGCTGGAGCGCGGCACACCGCTCTTCGGCATCTGCTTCGGCAATCAACTCCTGGGCCGCGCACTGGGGTTCGGGACGTACAAGCTCAAGTACGGGCATCGCGGAATCAACCAGCCGGTGCAGGATCGTTCCACCGGCAAGGTCGAAGTCACCGCGCACAACCACGGGTTCGCCGTCGACGCCCCGCTCGACCAGATCTCCGACACCCCCTACGGCCGCGCCGAGGTCTCCCACGTCTGCCTCAACGACAACGTGGTCGAGGGGCTCAGGCTGCTCGACCGGCCGGTCTTCAGCGTCCAGTACCACCCCGAGGCGGCCGCCGGCCCGCACGACGCCGCGTACCTCTTCGACCGCTTCGTATCCCTGATGGAGGGCCAGCGTGCCTAAGCGCTCCGATATCCGGTCCGTCCTCGTCATCGGCTCGGGTCCGATCGTCATCGGCCAGGCGGCCGAGTTCGACTACTCGGGCACCCAGGCCTGCCGCGTCCTCAAGGCCGAGGGCCTGCGCGTCATCCTCGTCAACTCCAACCCGGCCACGATCATGACCGACCCGGAGATCGCCGACGCCACGTACGTCGAGCCGATCACGCCCGAGTTCGTCGAGAAGATCATCGCCAAGGAGCGCCCCGACGCGCTGCTGCCCACCCTCGGCGGCCAGACCGCGCTCAACACCGCGATCTCCATGCACGAGAACGGCGTCCTGGAGAAGTACGGCGTCGAGCTCATCGGCGCCAACGTCGAGGCCATCAACAAGGGCGAGGACCGCGAACTCTTCAAGGGCGTCGTCGAGGCCGTCCACGCCAAGATCGGCCACGGCGAGTCCGCCCGCTCCGTCATCTGCCACTCGATGGACGACATCCTGGCGGGCGTCGAGGAACTGGGCGGCTACCCCGTCGTCGTACGCCCCTCCTTCACCATGGGCGGCGCCGGCTCCGGCTTCGCCCACGACGAGGACGAGCTGCGCCGGATCGCCGGACAGGGCCTGATGCTCTCGCCGACCACCGAGGTGCTCCTGGAGGAGTCCATCCTCGGCTGGAAGGAGTACGAACTGGAGCTGATGCGCGACAGGAACGACAACGTCGTGGTCGTCTGCTCCATCGAGAACTTCGACCCGATGGGCGTCCACACCGGCGACTCCATCACCGTCGCGCCCGCGATGACCCTCACCGACCGGGAGTACCAGCGGCTGCGCGACATCGGCATCGCGATCATCCGCGAGGTCGGCGTCGACACCGGCGGCTGCAACATCCAGTTCGCCGTCGACCCGGTCGACGGCCGGATCATCGTCATCGAGATGAACCCCCGCGTCTCGCGCTCCTCCGCGCTCGCCTCCAAGGCCACCGGCTTCCCGATCGCCAAGATCGCCGCGCGCCTCGCCGTCGGCTACACGCTGGACGAGATCCCCAACGACATCACCGAGAAGACCCCGGCGTCCTTCGAACCGACCCTCGACTACGTCGTGGTGAAGGTCCCGCGCTTCGCCTTCGAGAAGTTCCCCGCCGCCGACGCCACCCTCACCACCACCATGAAGTCGGTGGGCGAGGCCATGGCCATCGGCCGTAACTTCACCGAGGCGCTGCAGAAGGCGCTGCGCTCGCTGGAGAAGAAGGGCAGCCAGTTCGCCTTCACCGGCGAGCCGGGCGACAAGGCCGATCTGCTGGAGCTGGCCAAGGTCCCCACCGACGGCCGGATCAACACCGTCATGCGGGCCGTCCGCGCCGGGGCGAGCCAGGAGGAGATCTTCGAAGCGACGAAGATCGACCCGTGGTTCGTCGACCAGCTCTTCCTGATCAAGGAGTACGCGGACGAGCTCGCCGCCGCCGACCGGCTCGACCCCGAACTCCTCGCCGAAGCCAAGCGCCACGGCTTCTCCGACGCCCAGATCGCCGAGATCCGGGGGCTGCGCGAGGACGTCGTACGCGAGGTACGGCACGCGCTGGGCGTGCGCCCCGTCTACAAGACGGTCGACACCTGCGCCGCCGAATTCGCCGCCAAGACCCCGTACTTCTACTCCTCCTACGACGAGGAGAGCGAGGTCGCACCGCGCGAGAAGCCCGCCGTGATCATCCTCGGCTCCGGCCCCAACCGCATCGGCCAGGGCATCGAGTTCGACTACTCCTGCGTGCACGCCTCCTTCGCGCTGAGCGAGGCGGGCTACGAGACCGTGATGGTCAACTGCAACCCGGAGACCGTCTCCACCGACTACGACACCTCCGACCGGCTCTACTTCGAGCCGCTCACCCTGGAGGACGTCCTGGAGATCGTCCACGCGGAGACGCTGGCCGGACCCGTCGCGGGCGTCATCGTCCAACTCGGCGGCCAGACACCGCTCGGTCTCGCCCAGGCGCTCAAGGACAACGGCGTCCCGGTCGTCGGCACGCCCCCGGAGGCGATCCACGCCGCCGAGGACCGGGGCGCCTTCGGCCGCGTCCTCGCCGAGGCCGGCCTGCCCGCGCCCAAGCACGGCACGGCCACCACCTTCCACGAGGCCAAGGCCATCGCCGACGAGATCGGCTATCCCGTCCTGGTCCGCCCCTCGTACGTGCTCGGCGGACGCGGCATGGAGATCGTGTACGACGAGACCCGTCTCTCCTCGTACATCGCCGAGTCCACCGAGATCAGCCCCACCCGGCCCGTCCTGGTGGACCGCTTCCTCGACGACGCCATCGAGATCGACGTCGACGCGCTCTACGACGGCACGGAGCTGTACCTCGGCGGCGTCATGGAGCACATCGAGGAGGCCGGCATCCACTCCGGCGACTCGGCGTGCGCCCTGCCCCCGATCACCCTCGGCGGCTTCGACATCAAGCGGCTGCGCGCCTCCACCGAGGCCATCGCGCGCGGAGTCGGCGTGCGAGGCCTGATCAACATCCAGTTCGCGCTGGCCGGGGACATCCTCTACGTCCTGGAGGCCAACCCGCGCGCCTCGCGCACCGTGCCCTTCACCTCCAAGGCCACCGCCGTGCCGCTGGCCAAGGCCGCCGCCCGGATCTCCCTGGGCGCCACGATCGCCGGCCTCCGTACGGAGGGGCTGCTGCCCGCCAACGGCGACGGTGGCACCCTGCCCATGGACGCGCCGATCTCCGTCAAGGAGGCCGTCATGCCGTGGTCGCGCTTCCGCGACATCCACGGACGCGGCGTCGACACCGTCCTCGGCCCGGAGATGCGCTCCACCGGCGAGGTCATGGGCATCGACTCCGTCTTCGGCACGGCGTACGCCAAGTCGCAGGCGGGGGCGTACGGCCCGCTTCCCACGAAGGGCCGCGCCTTCATCTCCGTCGCCAACCGCGACAAGCGCTCGATGATCTTCCCCGCGCGTGAACTCGTCGCGCACGGCTTCGAACTGCTCGCCACCTCCGGTACCGCCGAGGTCCTGCGGCGCAACGGCATCAACGCCACCATCGTGCGCAAGCAGTTCGAGGGCACAGGACCGAACGGCGAGAAGACCATCGTCCAGCTCATCCACGACGGCGAGGTCGACCTCATCGTCAACACCCCGTACGGCACCGGTGGCCGGCTCGACGGCTACGAGATCCGTACGGCCGCCGTGGCGCGCGGCGTCCCCTGCCTGACGACGGTGCAGGCGCTCGCGGCGGCCGTCCAGGGCATCGACGCCCTCAACCACGGCGACGTCGGCGTCCGTTCACTCCAGGAACACGCCCAGCACCTCATCGCCGCCCGCGAGGACTAGGAGGAGCCTGCTCCCATGTACCGACTCTTCTTCCGCCTCTTCTTCCTACGGATGGACCCGGAGCAGGCCCACCAGCTGGCCTTCCGCTGGATCCGGCTCGTCGTCCGCGTCCCGGTGCTGCGCACCTTCGTCGCCGCGGCGCTCGCGCCCCGTTACAAGGAGCTGCGCACCGAGGCCTTCGGGCTGCGGATGCACGGCCCCTTCGGACTCGCCGCCGGCTTCGACAAGAACGCCGTCGCCGTCGACGCCATGACCATGCTCGGCTTCGACCACGTCGAGATCGGCACGGTCACCGGCCGGCCGCAGCCGGGCAACCCCCGGCAGCGGCTGTTCCGGCTGCCCGCCGACCGGGCGCTGATCAACCGCATGGGCTTCAACAACGACGGATCGGCCACCATCGCCCTGCGCCTCGCCACCCGCCGGGCGATCTTCCGTACGACGGTCGGCGTCAACATCGGCAAGACCAAGGCCGTCGCGGACGACGGGGCGATCGGCGACTACGTGACGTCGACCGAGCGCCTGGCCGCCCACGCCGACTACCTCGTGGTGAACGTCTCGTCCCCCAACACCCCGGGCCTGCGCGACCTCCAGGCCGTCGACCAGCTGCGCCCGCTCCTGACGGCCGTACGCGAGGCCGCCGACCGTGTCGTCACGGAGCGGCGGGTCCCCCTGCTGGTCAAGATCGCGCCCGACCTCGCCGACGACGACATCGACGCCGTCGCCGACCTGGCCGTCGAGCTGGGCCTGGACGGCATCATCGCCACCAACACCACCATCGCGCGGCACGGCCTCGGCCTGAAGACGGCCCCGTCCCTGCTCGCCGAGACCGGCGGCCTGTCCGGAGCGCCCCTCAAGGCGCGCTCGCTGGAGGTCCTCAGGCGCCTGTACGGGCGTGTGGGCGACCGGATCACCCTGGTCGGCGTGGGAGGCATCGAGAACGCGGAGGACGCCTGGCAGCGGATCCTGGCGGGCGCGACGCTCGTCCAGGGCTACAGCGCCTTCATCTACCAGGGCCCGTTCTGGAGCCGCGGCATCCACAAGGGGCTCGCCGCCCGGCTGGCCACCAGCGACCACGCCACCCTCGCCGACGCCGTCGGCGCCGACACCAGGAAGGCGCACGCGTGAACGCCACCGCCGCCGAGGCCGGGCGGGAGCCCTTCGGGGCGCGCCTGCGCCTCGCCATGGACACCCGTGGGCCGCTCTGCGTGGGCATCGACCCCCACAGCTCGCTGCTGCACGCCTGGGGTCTGAGCGACGACGTCGCGGGCCTGACGGCCTTCACACGGACGGTCGTCGAGGCGCTCGCCGACCGTGTCGCCGTACTGAAGCCGCAGTCGGCGTTCTTCGAGCGGTTCGGCTCGCGCGGTGTCGCCGTCCTGGAGAAGGCGGTCGCCGAGGCGCGAGCCGCCGGCGCGCTCGTCCTGATGGACGCCAAGCGCGGCGACATCGGCTCCACCATGGCCGCGTACGCCGAGACGTACCTCGACAAGGACAGCCCGCTCTTCTCGGACGCCGTCACGGTCTCGCCGTACCTCGGCTTCGGTTCGCTGCGGCCCGCCCTGGACGCGGCACGCGTCAGCGGCTCCGGTCTCTTCGTGCTCGCGCTCACCTCCAACCCGGAGGGCGCCGAGGTCCAGCGGGCCACCACCGCCGGCGGTCCCTCGGTCGCGCAGCTGATGCTCGATCACGCGGCCGCGGAGAACGCCGGGGTGACGCCGCTCGGTTCGGTCGGCGCCGTCGTCGGGGCGACCCTCGGCGAGGCCGGGGTGAATCTCGGCATCAACGGTCCGCTCCTCGCCCCCGGTATCGGGGCGCAGGGCGCGACCCCCGCGGATCTTCCGGGGGTGTTCGGCGCGGCCGTCGGAAACGTGGTGCCGAGCGTGAGCCGCGGTGTACTCCGTCACGGTCCGGATGTTTACGCCCTGCGTGCGGCGGCGGAACGGTTCTGCGACGAGGTCCGGACGGCGGTCGAGGGCGCGGCCGAGGGGGCGGACGGAGCGCGCTGACGCGGGTCGAACACCGATCCGGAGTGGATCCGGCACGGTTCTCAGCAGAAAAGCGGGTTGTTTTGCCTGGAATGTCCTGGTCGAGCGATGCTGACCAGGACTTTTCGGCTGTTCTCGCTGACGAGAGCCTGCTTCAACGCTAGTCTCCGTCGAGAGCCAACGCGCGGAAGCATCGCTCGTTGCTCGCCCTGGTGTGGGGCGAACCAGTTCCTCACCGGTCCGTATCCGACAGTTCGACATCCGAGGTGACGTAGGCGTGGCTCTTCCGCCCCTTACCCCTGAACAGCGCGCAGCCGCGCTCGAAAAGGCCGCCGCGGCTCGCCGGGAGCGGGCCGAGGTCAAGAATCGACTCAAGCACTCCGGCGCTTCCCTCCACGACGTCATCAAGACGGGCCAGGAGAACGACGTCATCGGGAAGATGAAGGTCTCCGCCCTCCTTGAGTCCCTGCCCGGCGTGGGCAAGGTCCGCGCCAAGCAGATCATGGAGCGGCTCGGCATCTCCGAGAGCCGGCGTGTGCGGGGTCTCGGCTCCAACCAGATCGCATCGCTCGAACGCGAGTTCGGCGGCGGTGCCGCCTGACGTTCTCGGGCACTCCCGGGAACCTGGATAATCGCTGCATGGCACCAGAGGCACGTCCGCGGCTGACCGTGCTCTCCGGCCCCTCGGGGGTCGGTAAGAGCACGGTCGTCGCCCATATGCGCAAGGTCCACCCCGAGGTATGGCTCTCGGTGTCGGCCACCACCAGAAAACCGCGTCCCGGCGAACGCCACGGCGTCCAGTACTTCTTCGTCGGCGACGAGGAGTTCGACAAGCTGGTCGCCAACGGCGAGCTGCTGGAATGGGCGGAGTTCGCGGGCAACCGCTACGGCACGCCGCGTCGCGCGGTGCTCGAACGCCTTGAGGCGGGCGAGCCCGTACTCCTGGAGATCGATCTCCAGGGCGCGCGGCAGGTCCAGGACTCGATGCCGGACTCACAGCTGGTCTTCCTGGCTCCGCCGAGCTGGGACGAGCTGGTCCGCCGGCTGACCGGCCGGGGCACCGAGTCCGCCGAGGTGATCGAGCGCCGACTGGCGGCCGCGAAGGTGGAGCTGGCCGCCGAGTCGGAGTTCGACGTGTGCCTGGTGAACACCTCCGTCGAGGACGTGGCGCGCGAGCTGCTAGCCTTGATGGCAGTTGCCTGACCCCTGTCTGCTTTCGCGCAGCCGTCGGTAGCACTCGGTATTTCCTGTATTTCCCTGATTTATCTTCGGAAGGCAAGAGAGTGTCCTCTTCCATTTCCACGCCCGAGGGCATCATCAACCCGCCGATCGACGAGCTGCTCGAGGCCACGGACTCGAAGTACAGCCTCGTGATCTACGCGGCCAAGCGCGCGCGTCAGATCAACGCGTACTACTCGCAGCTCGGCGAGGGCCTGCTCGAGTACGTCGGTCCCCTGGTGGACACGCACGTCCACGAGAAGCCGCTCTCGATCGCCCTGCGTGAGATCAACGCGGGTCTGCTGACGTCCGAGGCCATCGACGGCCCGGCGCAGTAACGGCGACAGTTCTTATTCCCACAGGCCCGGCAGCGCGACTGCCGGGCCTGTGGTGTGTCATGGGGGAGACGAATCCGTCCGAACGCGGGGAGACACGGTGGATCAGGTGGATCAGCTGGAGCGGTCGGGGCGGGCGGGCGGCAGGCCGAAGGTCGTCCTGGGGGTGAGCGGCGGGATCGCCGCGTACAAGGCGTGCGAGCTGCTGCGCCGGCTCACCGAGTCCGGCCATGAGGTACGGGTCGTACCGACCGCGTCCTCCCTGCACTTCGTCGGCGCCGCGACCTGGGAGGCGCTCTCCGGGCAGCCCGTCTCCACGCAGGTCTGGTCGGACGTCCACGAGGTGCCCCACGTGCGCATCGGCCAGTCCGCCGACCTCGTCGTCGTCGCCCCCGCCACCGCCGACCTGCTGGCCAAGGCCGCCCACGGCCAGGCGGACGACCTGCTGACCAACACGCTGCTCACCGCGCGCTGCCCGGTGGTCTTCGCCCCGGCCATGCACACCGAGATGTGGGAACACCCGGCCACCCGCGCGAACGTCGCGACCCTGCGCGAGCGCGGAGCCGTCGTCATCGAGCCCGCCGTCGGCCGCCTGACCGGCGTCGACACCGGCAAGGGACGGCTGCCCGACCCCGACGCCATCTTCGAGGTCTGCCGCCGGATCCTGGCGCGCGGCGTGACCGCGCCCGACCTGGCCGGCCGGCACGTCGTCGTCTCCGCGGGCGGCACCCGTGAGCCGCTGGACCCCGTGCGCTTCCTCGGCAACCGCTCCTCCGGGAAGCAGGGGTACGCCCTGGCCCGTACGGCGGCGGCCCGCGGCGCCCGCGTCACCCTCATCGAGGCCAACACCGGGCTGCCCGATCCGGCCGGCGTCGACATGGTGCGCGTCGGCACCGCCGTACAACTGCGCGAGGCCGTCCTGAAGGCGGCAGCCGACGCCGACGCCGTGGTCATGGCCGCGGCCGTGGCCGATTTCCGCCCCACCGACTACGCCGCGGGCAAGATCAAGAAGAAGGACGGCCAGGAGCCGGCCCCGATCGCGCTGGTCCGCAACCCGGACATCCTCGCGGAGATCGGCGCCGAGCGGGCCGGGCCGGGACAGGTGATCGTCGGTTTCGCCGCCGAGACGGACGACGTGCTGGCGAACGGCCGGGCGAAGCTGCGCCGCAAGGGCTGCGATCTGCTGGTCGTCAACGAGGTGGGGGAGCGCAAGACCTTCGGCGCCGAGGAGAACGAGGCGGTGATCCTCGCCGCGGACGGCGGCGAGACACCGGTGCCGTACGGTCCCAAGGAGGTGCTCGCCGACACCGTCTGGGATCTGGTCGTACCCCTGCTCGGCTCCGCGTAGACGAACGGGAAGTTAATTCTTCGTTCGCTCCTCCGGGTGGATAAAAACGGCTCAAAGCAGGTGTTCCAGGTCGGGATGGGGGACGATCGTCGTATCGCAGGACGGAGTGACACCCTCAACACCACTCCCACAGTCCGAGACGTCTGGACCTTCTGTGCCGTCGGCCGGATAAACTGGCCGAGGAACGACGCGGGGCGCAGCTCCCCAGGTCGTTCCACCAAGGATCTAGCCAGCAGCCGCTGCAACCCCAGGGAGCGATGTGTCGCGCCGTCTGTTCACTTCGGAGTCTGTGACCGAAGGTCACCCTGACAAGATCGCTGACCAGATCAGCGACACCATTCTCGACGCGCTCCTGAGGGAGGACCCCACCTCTCGGGTGGCGGTCGAGACCCTGATCACCACCGGCCTGGTGCATGTGGCCGGCGAGGTGACCACCAAGGCTTACGCGCCCATCGCCAAGCTCGTCCGCGACAAGGTGCTGGAAATCGGCTACGACTCCTCGAAGAAGGGCTTCGACGGCGCCTCCTGCGGCGTCTCGGTGTCCATCGGCGCGCAGTCCCCCGACATCGCCCAGGGCGTCGACACCGCCTACGAGAAGCGGGTCGGAGGCGAGGAGGACGAGCTGGACAAGCAGGGCGCCGGCGACCAGGGCCTGATGTTCGGCTACGCCTGCGACGAGACGCCCGAGCTGATGCCGCTCCCGATCCACCTCGCGCACCGGCTCTCGCGCCGCCTGTCCGAGGTCCGCAAGAACGGGACCATCCCGTACCTGCGCCCCGACGGCAAGACCCAGGTCACCATCGAGTACGACGGCGACAAGGCCGTCCGCCTCGACACGGTCGTCGTCTCCTCGCAGCACGCGTCGGACATCGACCTGGACTCGCTGCTGGCACCCGACATCCGCGAGTTCGTCGTCGAGCACGTGATCAAGCAGCTCCTCGAGGACGGCATCAAGCTGGAGACCGAGGGCTACCGCCTGCTGGTCAACCCCACCGGCCGCTTCGAGATCGGCGGCCCCATGGGTGACGCCGGTCTCACCGGCCGCAAGATCATCATCGACACCTACGGCGGCATGGCCCGCCACGGCGGCGGCGCCTTCTCGGGCAAGGACCCGTCGAAGGTGGACCGCTCGGCGGCCTACGCGATGCGCTGGGTCGCGAAGAACGTGGTGGCCGCCGGCCTCGCCTCGCGCTGCGAGGTGCAGGTCGCGTACGCGATCGGCAAGGCCGAGCCGGTGGGCCTGTTCATCGAGACCTTCGGCACGGCCTCGGTCGACGTCGAGAAGATCGAGCAGGCCATCGCCACGGTCTTCGACCTCCGCCCGGCCGCGATCATCCGCGACCTGGACCTGCTCCGCCCGATCTACGCCCAGACGGCGGCGTACGGCCACTTCGGCCGCGAGGAGCCGGACTTCACGTGGGAGCGCACGGACCGCGTGGAAGCCCTGCGCGCGGCGGCCGGTCTGTAAGGCGTACGACGCACATCGACGGGGCGGGCCCCGGACACCGCTGGTGTCCGGGGCCCGCCCCGTCGACGTGCCGGGACCAAGATCCGGCGGCGGGCCGCGGTGTCAGTGGTGTCTGGTAAGAATTTGGCTGTGAGCAGCGACGACGAGCAGGCCGAGGAGTCTGCCGGGGGCGGTGGGCCGGAGCAGCTCGCGTTCATCCGGGAGACCGTGCGGGCCGCCAAGGTCCCGCGCGCCAAGCCGCGGACGTGGCGGGGAGCGCCGTTGGCGGGGGAGTTGCCCGTGGCGCGGGTGGTCGTGAACAAAGGGGTGCTGCATCTCGATCAGTTCTTCGACTACGCGGTGCCCGAGGAGCTGGACGAGGCCGCGCAGCCCGGTG
>NZ_JARJHW010000097.1:0-26970 GCF_040560175.1 Streptomyces panacea | reverse complement strand
TACTGCAGGGGGGACCCTGTGGGAGAGTAGGACGCCGCCGAACAATTTTTGATACGGGAATGCCCCGCACCTTCTGGTGCGGGGCATTTCTGCGTTCAGGGCCGTACCCCCACGGCGTCCGCCGGCGGTTCGTCCGGGTAGGGTCAGGGGGCATCGTCGGTACATTCCCGCACAGGAGGCCCCCGGGTGGAGGTTCAGGAGACCCGCGTCCAGACGGATCGGGTGTTCACCATCCCCAACATCCTGAGCATGGCCCGGCTCCTGGGCGTGCCGCTCTTCCTGTGGCTCATCCTCCGGCCGGAGTTCGGCGGGCCGAACAGCGACGGCTGGGCATTGCTCGTCCTGATGCTCAGCGGGGTGACCGACTATCTCGACGGCATGCTCGCTCGCCGCTGGAACCAGATCAGCAACCTCGGGCGCCTCTTGGACCCCGCTGCTGACCGGCTGTACATCCTTTCCACTCTGGTCGGCCTGACCTGGCGGGAGATCTTGCCCCTGTGGCTCACCGCGGCGCTTCTGGCCCGTGAGCTGATGCTGCTGGTGATGGTGGGAATCCTCCGCAGGCACGGCTATCCGCCTCCCCAGGTGAACTTCCTGGGAAAGGCGGCTACCTTCAACTTGATGTATGCCTTCCCGTTGCTGCTACTGAGCGACGGGAGCGGATGGCTTGCATCACTTGCCGAAGTTTTCGGATGGGCGTTCGCTGGATGGGGTACAACTCTCTACTGGTGGGCAGGGATCCTCTACGTGGTCCAGGTCCGCCGACTCGTCAGAGCGGACAGAGTGGCCGATTGAGCTCGTCGATGTGGTGCCGTGCAGTGTCGCCGGCCCGCACCTGATGCCTGCCATACGGCCTGTCCAGATGGGTGACGTCGGCGAGACCGTCTCTTCAAGGAGGACGCTTCCGACATGAAGGCCGTCGTGATGGCTGGCGGCGAAGGCACTCGCCTTCGTCCCATGACCTCGAGCATGCCCAAGCCGTTGCTGCCGGTGGCGAATCGGCCGATCATGGAGCATGTGCTGCGTTTGCTCAAGCGGCACGGGCTCAGTGAGACCGTCGTCACCGTTCAGTTCCTCGCCTCTCTCGTGAAGAATTATTTCGGTGACGGCGAAGAGCTTGGAATGGAGCTCACCTATGCCAATGAGGAGAAGCCGCTCGGCACTGCGGGGAGTGTCAAGAACGCCGAAGAGGCCCTCAAGGACGATGCTTTTCTGGTCATTTCCGGTGACGCCCTCACCGACTTCGACCTGACCGACCTCATCGCCTTCCACAAAGAGAAGGGCGCGCTGGTCACGGTGTGCCTGACCCGGGTGCCGAATCCCCTGGAGTTCGGCATCACGATCGTGGACGAAGAGGGAAAGGTGGAGCGCTTCCTGGAGAAGCCCACCTGGGGGCAGGTGTTCTCGGACACGGTCAACACGGGTATCTACGTGATGGAGCCCGAGGTGTTCGACTACGTCGAGGCCGACACCTCGGTCGACTGGTCGGGCGATGTCTTCCCTCAGCTCATGAAGGAGGGCAAGCCGATCTACGGCTATATCGCCGAGGGTTACTGGGAAGACGTCGGGACGCACGAGAGCTACGTGAAGGCCCAGGCGGATGTCCTGGAGGGGAAGGTCGACGTCGATCTCGACGGGTTCGAGATCTCGCCCGGTGTGTGGGTCGCCGAGGGCGCCGAGGTCCATCCCGACGCCGTTCTCCGCGGTCCGCTCTACATCGGTGACTACGCCAAGGTCGAGGCCGACGCCGAGATCCGCGAGCACACCGTCATCGGCTCCAACGTGGTCGTCAAGACCGGGGCCTTCCTCCATCGGGCCGTTGTGCACGACAACGTCTACATCGGACCGCACAGCAATCTGCGCGGCTGTGTCATCGGCAAGAACACCGACATCATGCGCGCCTCCCGGATCGAGGACGGCGCGGTCATCGGTGACGAGTGCCTCGTCGGCGAGGAATCGATCATCCAGGGCAATGTCCGGGTGTATCCGTTCAAGACCATCGAGGCCGGCGCGTTCGTCAACACCTCGGTGATCTGGGAGTCCAGAGGACAGGCGCATCTCTTCGGAGCGCGCGGGGTCTCCGGGATCCTCAACGTCGAGATCACGCCCGAGTTGGCGGTGCGGCTGGCGGGGGCGTACGCGACGACGCTCAAGAAGGGCTCCACGGTCACCACGGCGCGTGACCACTCGCGTGGTGCGCGTGCTCTCAAGCGGGCGGTGATCTCCGCTCTCCAGGCCAGCGCGATCGACGTACGGGACCTGGAGAACGTTCCGCTGCCCGTCGCCCGGCAGCAGACGGGGCGGGGCAGCGCCGGCGGCATCATGATCCGGACGACGCCCGGTGTGCCCGACTCCGTCGACATCATGTTCTTCGACGAACGGGGCGCCGACCTCTCGCAGGCCGGCCAGCGGAAGCTGGACCGGGTGTACGCGAGGCAGGAGTACCGCAGGGCCTTCCCCGGCGAGATCGGGGACCTGCACTTCCCGGCGAGCGTCTTCGACTCGTACACCGGCTCACTGCTCAGGAACGTCGACACGACGGGGATCGCCGAGGCCGAGCTGAAGGTCGTCGTCGACGCGTCCAACGGCAGTGCGGGCCTTGTTCTGCCCAGCCTGCTCGGGCGGCTCGGGGTCGACGCGCTCACCATCAACCCGGGCCTCGACGAGGCGCGGCCCACCGAGACCGTCGAGTCACGCCGGTCCGGTCTGGTCAGGCTGGGCGAGATCGTGGCGTCGGCGCGTGCGTCGTTCGGGGTGCGGTTCGACCCCGTGGGCGAGCGCTTGTCGCTCGTCGACGAGCGCGGCCGGATCATCGAGGACGACCGTGCCCTGCTGGTGCTGCTCGACCTGGTCGCCGCCGAGCGGCGCAGCGGGCGGGTGGCGCTGCCCGTCACGACCACCAGGATCGCCGAGCAGGTCGCCGCGTACCACGGCACCCAGGTGGAGTGGACGACGACGTCGCCCGACGATCTGACCCGGGTGGGCCGCGAGGATTCCACGATCTTCGGCGGCGACGGCCGCGGCGCCTTCATCGTTCCCGAGTTCAGCAGTCTGCTCGACGGCACGGCGGCCTTCGTACGGCTGCTGGGTCTGGTAGCCCGTACGCAGCTCACGCTCAGCCAGATCGACGCCCGTATCCCTCGCGCCCATGTGCTGCGCAGGGATCTGGCGACCCCCTGGGCGGTCAAGGGTCTGGTCATGCGGCGGGTCGTGGAGGCGGCCGGCGAGCGGGACGTCGACACGACCGACGGCGTCCGGGTCGTGGAGGCCGACGGGCGGTGGGTGATGGTGCTGCCGGCACCCGCCGAGGCCGTCACCCATCTGTGGGCCGAAGGACCGGACGACGCCTCCGCCCAGGCGCTTCTCGACGAGTGGTCGGCGGTCGTGGACAGCGCAGGTCAGTGACCTGATGACGGTGTGCCGGAGGGGGGCGGCCGCTCCCCTCCGGCACACCGGTGGGGCCATTCGGCGGTAGCGCCCGCGCCGTGCGACGATGTGCGGCATGCCGCAGCACCCCCCCGTTCGGAGTACTCCCTCGCCGCCCCGGCGTCCCGACGCGTCCATGTCGCTGCTGAACAACGTGATGGACCACAGTCTGGACGACGGCTACGCCGAGGCGGCGGCCCGCAGGGACGCCGAGGACGGCGGAATGCCCCGCACACTCCGCGCAAAGCTCGGCCTGGCGGCGGGGCTCGTTCTGGCCGCGCTGGTGGTCACCGTGGGCGCGGCCGAGGCGCGGATCGACGCGCCGGTCATCGCCAAGGAACGCGAAGAGCTCATCGACCGGATCGACGCCGAGACGTCCTCCGCGGACACCCTCGAACGCACGGTGGACAAGCTCCGTGACGAGGTGGGCGCCCGGCAGCGCGAGGCGCTGCGTGACCACGGCGGCGAACAGGGCGAACTCGTGGCTCTCCTTTCGGGCTCCACGGAGGTCGAGGGGCCGGGCGTGAAGCTCGTCGTCGACGACGCCAAGTCCGCCGACGAGAGCGCCGGCGGGCCGCGGGAGAGCAGCAACTTCTCGGACACGGGGCGGGTCAGGGACCGGGACATGCAGCAGATCGTCAACGGTCTGTGGGAGTCCGGGGCCGAGGCGGTGTCCATCAACGGCCAACGTCTGACGGCCCTTTCGGCGATCAGGGCGGCCGGTGAGGCCATACTGGTCGACAACAAGCCGCTGGTGCCGCCGTACACGGTGCTGGCAGTGGGGGACGGGAAGAACCTGAGCACGGCGTTCCAGGACAGTGCCGACGGCCAGTACCTGCACTCGTTGCAGGAGAACTTCGGTGTCCGCACGAGCATTTCCGATCAGGAGACGGTACGCCTTCCGGCCGCGCCGAGCCTGATCGTACGTACAGCTGAGCCGAAGGCCGCCGACCCGGGGAAGGGCGACGGAGAGGCCACGGCAGACACAGGGAAGGGCACATCGTGATCGCGGTACTTGGCCTCGTCGTGGGGGTCGTGGTCGGACTGTTGGTTCGACCCGAAGTGCCGGCGGTGGTCGAGCCCTATCTGCCGATCGCCGTCGTCGCCGCTCTGGACGCGGTCTTCGGGGGGCTGCGGGCCATGCTCGACGGGATCTTCGTCGACAAGGTGTTCGTGGTGTCGTTCCTGTCGAACGTGGTGGTGGCGGCGCTCATCGTCTTCCTCGGTGACAAGCTCGGTGTCGGCGCGCAGCTGTCCACCGGTGTGGTCGTCGTGTTCGGCATCCGGATCTTCTCCAACGCTGCCGCGATCCGCCGGCACGTTTTCCGGGCGTGAGGCCGATGAACAGCGAAGAGAGCCCGCGGCCCGCGCAGACCCCGACAACTCCGGGGAGCCCCGAGCCGCGGCAGATGACGGGGCGTCAGCGGCTTGCCGCCGGTCTCTGGCCGCCACGCGTCACGCGGGCCCAACTCATCGTCGCCGTCCTGCTGTTCGTGCTGGGCCTGGGTCTGGCCATTCAGGTCCGTTCGACCAACGACGACAGCGCGCTGCGCGGCGCGCGCCAGGAGGACCTCGTACGGATCCTGGACGAGCTCGACGGCCGCACCGAGCGGCTGGAGGACGAGAAGCAGCGATTGGACGACCAGCAGACGGAGCTGGAGAACAGCTCCGACCAGGCCGAGGAGGCGCGGAAGCAGACGCGGGAGAAGGAGCAGCAGCTCGGTATCCTGGCGGGTACGGTCGCGGCTCAGGGTCCCGGTATCACGCTGACGGTCCAGGACCCCGGTGGCACCGTCGACTCCGACATGCTGCTGGACGCGATCCAGGAGCTGCGGGCGGCCGGCGCCGAGGCGATCCAGGTGAACGGGGTCCGGGTGGTCGCCGCGACGTACCTCTCCGGCAGTGACGGTGACATCGAGGTGGACGGGAAGCGGATCGAGGCGCCGTACCTTTTCCACGTGATCGGCAAACCGCAGGATCTGGAGCCGGCGCTCAACATTCCCGGAGGTGTGGTGCAGACGTTGGAGAAGGAGCAGGCCACGGCCACGGTGGCGGCTGCCGAGGAGATCGTCGTCGACGCCTTGCGATCGGCGAAGCGGCCTGACTACGCTCGGTCGTCGTCGTAGTGGGGCGGGGGCGCATGCGGACCCGGGGACTAGGGCAGAAGCTTCCGGGGGGTCGGCGCACATTCCGGATGGTGCGTGGTGGAAACTGTCTGATGGTCACGGACGTTGTGAAGATGTCCGAGTCGGCAGGTGTGTTCATTCAGGGTTCGTCCTGCCCCACGGGCGGGTCTGTTCAGGTCAAGGGGAATCGCCCGTGAAGTTGTTTGGAAAGTTGTTCGGCAGGAGTGCACGCGAGGACGGCGGTAACGCCCGGCATCGCGCACCGCGCCACGGCCAGGAGGAGCAGGGCGGCGAGCGCCCGCTCTTCCGCGACGAGGTCGGCAGCCCCGGTGGGGACAATTCGGGCGGTCACGGCGCGTCGTCTGTTGACCCCGCCAGTTCTGGCGGCATAGGTTTCGGTGGACCATCAACCTCAAGTACGGGTGGAGGGTTCCCCCCCGCTCAGGAGGGTCCGTCCATGTCGGCCTTGCCGGTTTGTACGAGGTGCGGGCACCGCAACACCCAGGACAGTCGGTTCTGCTCCAACTGTGGTGCGCCGCTGAGGGCCGGGGCGCCCGCGGAGCGTCCCTCGGAGACGACCTCGACCATCTCCATCTCGGGCCTTGAGGCGTACGAGGCTGAAGCGACCGGTCAGACGGCCGTTCCCTCGCTCTCGCCGGAGGCACAGGCCGCGGTGGACGCGCTTCCGCTCGGCTCCGCGCTGCTGGTCGTACGTCGCGGACCCAACTCGGGCAGCCGCTTCCTGCTGGACGGCGATCTGACGACGGCCGGAAGGCACCCGCAGAGCGACATCTTCCTCGACGACGTCACGGTGTCCCGGCGGCACGTCGAGTTCCGCAGGAGCCCGGAAGGTCACTTCACGGTCTCCGATGTCGGCAGTCTCAACGGCACGTACGTCAACCGGGAGCGGATCGACGCCGTCGCGGTGTCGAACGGTGACGAGGTCCAGATCGGCAAGTACCGGCTGGTCTTCTACGCGAGCCAGCGGGGCGTGTGACCCTTCAGGGAAGGTCCATGCTGCGACCGCCGACGGGCGGTGCCGGTCACGGCACCGCCCCCACGGGTGACCGTCTGGTCAGCATCGGCATGGTGCTGAACCAGCTCAGGGACGAGTTCCCCGAGGTCACCATCTCCAAGATCCGGTTTCTGGAGGCCGAGGGCCTCGTCGAGCCCCGGCGGACCCCGTCCGGGTACCGGAAATTCAGTCCCGAGGACGTCGAGCGCCTCGCCCAGGTCCTGCGTATGCAGCGGGACCACTATCTGCCGCTGAAGGTCATCAGGGAGCATCTCGACGCCGTGGCACGCGGGGAACGGCTCCCACTGCCCGCGCAGGCCTCCCAGGGCCCTCAGCGGGACTTCCTCGGCTCCACGTGGGACGCGGAGCCCGAGGTGCCCACCGCCCCGAGGATCGGCCGCGCGGAGCTGCTGGCGGCCACCGAGGCGGGCGAGAGCGAGCTGGACGAGTGGGAGTCGTACGGCCTCATCGCCCCGATGGCGGAGGGCGGCTACGACTCCGAGACCGTGACCGTGGCGAAACTTGTCGCGGAACTCGGAAGATTCGGTCTGGAACCGCGGCATCTGCGAGCTGTGAAAGCCGCCGCAGACCGGGAGGCCGGACTGGTCGAGCAGGTCGTCTCGCCCCTGCGCCGGCACCGCAATCCGCAGACCAGGGCCCGTGCCGAGGCCGCGACGAAGGAGCTGGCCGCGCTCTCCGTACGGCTCCACGCGGCGCTGGTGCAGACGGCTCTCGGGGTCCGGCTGACCTGATCTTGGGGGAGTCCGACTACCCAAACCGACCGGGCACGTCCTAGGGTTGCTGTGTGAACGAGCTCGACGTTGTGGGTGTCCGGGTGGAAATGCCCTCCAACCAACCGATCGTGCTCCTGCGTGAAGTGGGAGGCGACCGGTACCTTCCCATCTGGATCGGGCCTGGGGAAGCTACCGCTATTGCCTTCGCCCAACAGGGCATGGCACCGGCCCGACCACTGACCCATGACCTCTTCAAGGATGTCCTTGAGGCGGTGGGCCAGGAACTTACGCAGGTGCGCATCACCGACCTGCGCGAAGGAGTCTTCTACGCGGAGCTGGTCTTCGCGAGCGGTGTCGAGGTGAGTGCCAGGCCGTCCGACGCCATAGCGCTGGCACTGCGCACCGGCACGCCCATCTACGGCAGCGACGGGGTGCTGGACGATGCGGGCATCGCCATCCCCGACGAGCAGGAGGACGAGGTGGAGAAGTTCCGCGAATTCCTCGACCAGATCTCTCCGGAGGACTTCGGGACCAACAGCCAGTGAGCGCTGAACGGTCGATGACCGTCATACCGGACCCCGTCCGCGCATTCGAGCAGCCTTTCCCGGCGGCGAGGCACGGGAAACCACTCTCAGGGTGATTATCACTCGGCGTGCCTAGCGTGGCGATCGTTGACGCACCCGGAGGGACTGCCTACCGTCGACGGGGCAGGTCAAGGACGGAGGTCGGTGTGAGAAGCAGCGGCGACGGTACGGCGAACGGCCCGTACCCGCTTCACGGCAGTACGCCCGACCCCACGACCGACACGGTCGGCTATCGGGGACCGACCGCGTGTGCGGCGGCGGGCATCACGTACCGCCAGTTGGACTACTGGGCGCGCACCGGGCTGGTGGAGCCGAGTGTGCGTCCCGCGAAGGGATCGGGCACCCAGCGGCTCTACAGCTTCCGGGACGTCGTCTTCCTCAAGATCGTGAAGCGCTTCCTGGACACCGGTGTCGCCCTCCAGAACATCCGGACGGCGGTTCAGCACCTGCGTGATCGCGGGGCGGGGGATCTGGAGCGCATGACGCTCATGAGCGACGGGGCGACGGTGTACGAGTGCTCGTCGCCGGACGAGGTCGTGGATCTTCTCCAGGGGGGTCAGGGCATCTTCGGGATCGCGGTCGGTGTGGTGTGGCGGGACGTCGAGGCGGCGCTCTCGCAGCTGCACGGGGAGCGCGTCGACACCGGTGAGACGCTGATCGGCCACAACCCCGCGGACGAACTCGCCCGCCGCCGCCGCGACCGGGCCGTCTGAGCGTCGGATCCGGGGCCGGGTTCGGATTTGGGTGCGGGGCGATTGTCAGTGCCGTAGGGGAGCATCGGTGGGGTGAGACCCGCGCCGACCATCCTGCATCTGGACATGGACGCCTTCTTCGCCGCCGCGGAGCAGGCGGCGAAGCCGAGCCTGCGCGGAAAGCCGGTCGTCGTCGGGGGTCTCGGTCCGCGCGGGGTCGTCTCGACGGCGTCGTACGAGGCACGGCGGTTCGGGATCCACTCGGCCATGCCGATGGCGCAGGCGCGCCGGCTCGCGCCGAACGCGGCGTATCTGGTGCCACGCTTCGCGCTCTACCGCACGGTCAGCGAGCAGGTGATGGAGCTGCTGGGCCGGCTGTCTCCCTTGGTGGAGCCGCTGAGTCTGGACGAGGCGTTCGTCGATCTGGAGGCGGGTGGCTCCGCCTTCGACTCGGCGTCCGCGCGTACGACGGGTGAGCGGCTGCGGCGGGACATCAGGGCGGTGACCGGTCTGACCGGCTCGGTGGGGCTCGCCGGGTCCAAGATGCTGGCGAAGATCGCCTCCGAGCAGGCGAAACCCGACGGTCTGGTGCTCATGGAGCCGGGCACCGAGCGCGAGCTGCTGGGGCCGATGAGCGTACGGACACTGCCCGGGGTCGGGCCCGCCACCGGCGAGCATCTGCGCCGGGCCGGGATGACCACCGTGGCCGATCTGACGGAGGCCGGTGAGGACGAGCTCGTACGGCTCGTCGGGAAGGCGCACGGCACGTCGCTGTACCGGATGGCGTCGGGACACGACGACCGGCCGGTGGTGGCCGAGCGCGAGACCAAGTCCGTCTCCGTCGAGGACACCTTCGACGTCGATCTGCACGACCGTGTGCGCGTGCGCACGGAGGTGGACCGGCTGGCGGAACGCTGTGTGCGACGGCTCCGGGAGTCGGGGCACTCGGGCCGGACCATCGTCCTCAAGGTGCGGCGGTACGACTTCTCGACGCTCACCCGCTCCGAGACGCTGCGCGGGCCGACCGACGACCCGGGCGTGGTGCGGGAGGCCGCGGGGAGGCTGCTGGAGTCCCTGGACACCACCGGCGGGGTGCGGCTGCTGGGGGTGGGGGTGACGGGGCTGGCCGACTACACGCAGGAGGACCTGTTCGCGCAGGCGGCGGCCGACGCGGAGACCGCGGACGTGGTTCAGGAGCCGGATGTCGCGGTGGCGGCGGACGAGCCCGAGCAGGCGGTGCCGGAGCCGGAGCCCGGGGCCGACGCGGTCGCCGAGCGGCACTGGCCGGCGGGGCACGACGTGCGCCACGCCGAGTTCGGCGCGGGGTGGGTGCAGGGCAGTGGCGTGGGGCGGGTCACCGTACGGTTCGAGGAGCCCACGCAGGCCCTTCCGGGGCGGGTGCGGACGTTCCGTACGGACGATCCCGACCTGGAGCTGTCGCAGCCGCTGCCCTTGGTGGCGATACCGCCGGACACGGAGTCCCGGCCGCGGGGCTGACCGGTTCGAGGGCTCAGGCGCCGTGCTGGTCGATGGCGTCGTCCCGGCCCGCCACCCGGCCGAAGTCGCGGTCCGCCGGGCGGGACGGGCGCTCCGGGGCCGCGGGCTCCGGCAGGGCCAGTCGGTAGTGGTGGTAGAGCTGGATCTCCTGGTCGGGGGAGAGATGGCGGCCGACGCCGAAGTCGGGGGCGTCCTTGATCAGGCCGCGCTCGTAGGGGACGTGCAGGGACTCGTTGCGGTAGGTGCTGGGGGCCAGGGGCACGAACGCGTCCCGGCCGAACAGCCCGGTCCGTACCGCCGCCCACTCCGGCACGCCCGTGGCATCGTCCAGATACACCTCGTCGACGGTGCCGATCTTGTGCCCGTCGCGGTCGTACGCCTTGCGGCCGATCAGGCTGCGCGGATCGATGTCGGTCTGCACGGTCCCTCCAACTGGTCGCACCTGCTCCCTCACTCCACGAAAGGGCACATCGGGGGGATCGGCCACTCGAAGTCCGCGTCAGAGCTCGCTGGTAGGCTGGTCAGTGGCTGTCGACCCCGTGCGGGAGAGCCATCCGGTGAGACTGCCGGAGGCGCCGAAGGAGCAAATCCTCCCCGGAAACTCTCAGGCCCCCGTACCGCATGGACGAGGTCACTCTGGAAAGCAGAGCAGGTGTCGGACGGCATCCGCTCTCACCGACGGTGAAAACCGGCCCGCCTCACGGTGGACCGGTGAAACTCTCAGGTTGATGTGACAGAGGGGGAGGCCGTCCGGGCACCTATGTACCGGTGCCCCTCGCAGGTCGCGCCAGACCAGGAGGCCTCCCGAATGACAGCCAACCGCACACCGCTCTCCCAGCTTGAGCGAGGTACCCCCTTCGAGCGGCGCCACGTCGGCCCCGACGCCGCCGCGCAGGCGAAGATGCTCGCGCAGGTCGGCTACGGCTCGCTCGACGAGCTGACCGCCGCCGCGGTGCCCGACGTGATCAAGAGCGCCGAGGCCCTGCGGCTGCCCGCCGCGCGCACCGAGGCCGAGGTGCTGGCCGAGCTGCGCGGCCTCGCCGACCGCAACCAGGTTCTCGCCCCGATGATCGGCCTCGGCTACTACGGCACGTTCACCCCGCCGGTGATCCTGCGCAACGTGATGGAGAACCCGGCCTGGTACACGGCGTACACGCCGTACCAGCCCGAGATCTCCCAGGGGCGCCTGGAGGCGCTGCTCAACTTCCAGACCGTGGTGGCCGATCTGACCGGACTGCCGACGTCGGGCGCCTCTCTGCTGGACGAGGGCACGGCCGCCGCCGAGGCCATGGCGCTCGCCCGACGGGTCGGCAAGGTGAAGGGCGGCGTCTTCCTGGTCGACGCCGACGCGCTGCCGCAGACCGTCGCCGTGATCCGTACCCGCGCCGAACCGGCCGGCGTCGATGTCGTCGTCGCCGACCTGGCCGACGGGATCCCGGCCGAGGCCGCCGAGCGCGGTGTCTTCGGCGTTCTGCTCCAGTACCCGGGCGCCTCCGGAGCCGTACGGGACATCAAGCCCGTCATCGAGCAGGCGCACGGACTGGGCGCGATCGTGACCGTCGCCGCCGACCTGCTGGCCCTCACGCTGCTCACCTCGCCCGGTGAGCTGGGCGCGGACATCGCCGTCGGCACCACCCAGCGGTTCGGCGTCCCCATGGGCTTCGGCGGACCGCACGCCGGATTCATGGCCGTACGAGAGAAGTTCGCCCGCAGCCTGCCCGGACGGCTCGTCGGCGTCTCCGTGGACGCGGACGGCAACAAGGCGTACCGGCTGGCGCTGCAGACCCGTGAGCAGCACATCCGGCGCGAGAAGGCCACCAGCAACATCTGTACCGCACAGGTGCTGCTCGCCGTGATGGCCGGAATGTACGCGGTCTACCACGGCCCCGACGGACTGCGGGCCATCGCCGACCGCACCCACCGCTACGCGACCGTCCTCGCCGACGGCCTGCGCGCCGGCGGTGTCGAGATCGTGCACGAGGCCTACTTCGACACGCTGACCGTACGGGTCCCGGGCCGCGCCGCCCAGGTCGTGGCCGCCGCCCGCGAGGGCGGGGTCAATCTCCGTCTCGTCGACGCCGACCTCGTCTCGCTCGCCTGCGACGAGACCACCGGGCGCGCCCAACTCGCCGCCGTATGGACCGCCTTCGGCGTCAAGGGCGACATCGAGGCCCTGGACGCCGCGTCCCGCGACGCGCTGCCGGACGCCCTGTTGCGCACCGACAACTACCTCGCGCACCCGGTCTTCCACCAGTACCGCTCCGAGACCGCGATGCTGCGTTACCTGCGCAGGCTCGCCGACCGCGACTACGCGCTGGACCGCGGCATGATCCCCCTCGGCTCCTGCACCATGAAGCTCAACGCCACCACCGAGATGGAGCCGGTGACCTGGCCGGAGTTCGCCGCGCTGCACCCCTTCGCGCCGGCCGACCAGGCGCAGGGCTATCTCACGCTGATCCGTGAGCTGGAGGAGCGCCTGGCGGAGGTCACCGGCTACGACGCGGTGTCCCTCCAGCCCAACGCGGGCTCCCAGGGCGAACTCGCCGGGCTGCTGGCCGTACGGGCGTACCACCGCGCCAACGGCGACACCGGCCGCACCGTCTGCCTCATCCCGTCGTCCGCGCACGGTACGAACGCCGCCAGCGCGGTCATGGCCGGCATGAAGGTCGTCGTCGTGAAGACCCGCGAGGACGGCGACGTCGACGTCGAGGACCTGCACGCCAAGATCGAGCGGTACGGCGACGAGCTGGCCGTCCTGATGGTCACCTACCCGTCCACGCACGGCGTGTTCGAGGAGCACATCACCGACATCTGCGCGGCCGTGCACGACGCCGGCGGTCAGGTGTACGTCGACGGCGCGAACCTCAACGCGCTGGTCGGGCTGGCGAAGCCGGGCCGGTTCGGCTCGGACGTGTCGCACCTGAATCTGCACAAGACCTTCTGCATCCCGCACGGCGGCGGCGGTCCCGGTGTCGGCCCGGTCGGCGTGCGCGCCCACCTCGCCCCGTACCTGCCCAACCACCCGCTCCAGCCCGCCGCCGGCCCCGAGACGGGCGTGGGACCGATCTCGGCGGCCCCCTGGGGCTCCGCGGGGATCCTGCCGATCTCCTGGGCCTACGTCCGGCTGATGGGCGGCGAGGGGCTGAAGCGCGCCACGCAGGTCGCCGTGCTGGCCGCCAACTACATCGCCAAGCGGCTGGAGCCGCACTTCCCGGTGCTGTACGCGGGTCCGCACGGGCTCGTCGCGCACGAGTGCATCGTGGATCTGCGCCCGCTGTCGAAGGAGACCGGCGTCAGCGTCGACGACATCGCCAAGCGCCTCATCGACTACGGGTTCCACGCGCCGACGATGTCGTTCCCGGTGGCCGGCACGCTGATGATCGAGCCCACCGAGAGTGAGGATCTCGCCGAACTGGACCGGTTCTGCGAGACGATGATCGCGATCCGCGCCGAGATCGAGAAGGTCGCGTCGGGCCACTGGCCGGCGGACGACAACCCGCTGCGCAACGCTCCGCACACGGCCGCCGCGCTGGGCGGGGAGTGGGAGCACGCGTACAGCCGTCAGGAGGCGGTCTTCCCGGCCGGGGTCTCGGCGGCCGACAAGTACTGGCCGCCGGTCCGCCGGATCGACGGGGCGTACGGCGACCGGAATCTCGTGTGCTCGTGCCCGCCGCTGGACGAGTACGACAACTGACGGACGGCGTACGGCCGCGGGGCCGGGGGGTGCGCGGACGGGCCGCGTACCCCGCTCGGTCGGCGCGCTCGCGCCACCAATGCGTCGGGGCCGGTGCGGAGTGAATTCTCCGGGCCGGCCCCCTTCGTACGGACGGCGTCAGGCCGCCGTCATCACCTGCTCGCTCCCGGACGGCCGGTGCGGCGCGATGATCTGGCCGTCGGGCAGCAGCTCACCGGTGTCCTCGAAGAGCAGGACGCCGTTGCACAGCAGGCTCCAGCCCTGTTCCGGGTGGTGAGCCGCGAGCCGGGCGGCTTCCCGGTCGGCTGAGTCGGCTGTCGGGCAGGCAGGCTGGTGCTGGCACATGGCTGGGTTCTCTCGCTGCGTCGTGGTGAGTGTCCTGCGGCTCGATGTGTTCATGGCCGCCCCCCGGTTTCTATTGGTCCGTACCCCAGTGTTGCCCCACGGGCGTCGATCCGCAGGGATTTCGCGGCAGCGCTCGTCTCTGCTTAAGGACGTGTCACCCGCCCGGACGGTTCAGCCCAACTGGGCTGTCCCTTCGGGTGGTTCGGGGTGGCCCGTCCGGACTAGTCCGGACGGGCCAGCACAGAGCCCCGTGACCGGTGAGGGGTCACGGGGCAGTCTATGGCGCGTGGGGCGGTCGGGAGACGGTCCGGACGTCGGTGTCCGGGACGGCCCGGGGCGGTGCTCAGGCGGTGGTGCTCAGCAGCGGTGCCGACGCGGTCGTGGATGCCGTCGAGAGCCCCGAGGTCAGGCGCAGGCCCATCATCGGAAGCAGATCGGCGACCCGGTGCGGCCGGTGGGCCACGATGCCCGGAGGGGCGGGGGCGAGCGGGATCAGGAGGTCGGCCGGGGCGGGAGCGCCGGCCGAGGCGTCCGCCTCGGTGTCCTGATGGAGCCAGAGCGTGAGCATGTACAGGCCCGGCACCGAGAGCAGCCGTGGCTGGTACGGCGACTTCAGTGTCTCGGCCTGGCGCAGTGCCCGTTCCGTGGCGGAGATGTAGGGGCCCTCGAAGAAGCGCGAGAACGCCCAGCCGTCCGGGGTGAGCATCGTGTCGGCCGCCGCGACGGCGCGTTCGCCGCTGCGGATCAGAAAGCGCCAGCCGGCCAGCCGGGTCTGCGGCGCGTCGCTGCTCGGGGCGATCTGTTCCAGTACGTGTACCGGAAGGGGCAGTTCGGGGCTCAGCGGTCCCTGGACGGACCGGAGAGCGGGTGTACGGGCCTCGCGCACGGCGGTGGGAGAACCGAGTGCCACGAGGACGCTGCGCAGGGCGGGCGCTGGAGCCGGGGAGACATGCAGCGGCATGGTGGGTTGCCTCTCGCTCAGTAGGCACAGTGAAGCGTCGGTGATGCGGGGTGCGGGTGCGGACGTCGCTGTCGGCGCACGTGGTCAGAGGAGGGCCCAGGGCCGTGCCCGGACTCCGACTCTCTGCCTCGTTCGCACAGAGTTTATACGATACGTGTTCACAGAATGTTTCTTCTAGCTGTCGCCCGTATTGCGCGCAAGAGGGTATCCGGTCCATCTCGTACGGAATCGACGTCGAAGAACGATGAGATGAACGGCGAACGCAGGCTCGTGGCCTGGGGTGATTCGGCTGGAGCGGTAGGCCGAAACTCGTCGCCGTTTTTCGCGGCCGGGCGGTGAGTGAATTTGCTCACTGCCTCATGCCGAAGGAATGTGCCGCGAGGTCGTTCTGCCCACTCTACCCGGCGCGGCATGCAAACGGGGCGTTATGGATCACTCAGTCTGGGCACTATCGATCGTGAAGCGATGCCCGGTGGTGCCGGGAGGCCGAGGCGAAGGAGGGATCCTCCGATGGGGGAGAAGGTCGAATCGGGCGGTAGCGGTGTGTCCGATCGGCAGAAATACCGCAGGAAGCTCCAGCAGTGCCTCACGGTGCTGGGGCGGCTCCTGGGCGAGAAGCGGTTCGACCGGCCCAGGAATCTGATGGGTCTGGAGATCGAGCTGAATCTCGCCGGCTCCGACGGGATGCCCCGCATGATGAATGCGGAAGTTCTGGAACGGATCGCGAGCCGTGATTTTCAGACGGAACTCGGAATGTTCAATCTGGAAGTAAATATCGCCCCGCACCGACTCGGCGGACGTGTTCTCGACCAGCTCGCCGAGGAACTGCGCACGGGTCTCGGATATGCCCATCGCAAAGCGAATGAGGTCGACGCCGGGATCGTGATGATCGGCATTCTGCCGACTCTCTCGCTCGACGACGTCGTCTCGACGAACCTCTCGGACGCGGACCGCTACACACTTCTCAACGACGAGATGGTGGCCGCGCGGGGCGAGGATTTCGCGCTCGACATCGAGGGGGTGGAGCGGCTCACCTGCAGTTCACCCTCGATCGCGCCCGAAGCCGCCTGTACGTCCGTGCAATTGCATCTCCAGGTCACGCCCGAGCGCTTCGCCGACGTGTGGAACGCGGCGCAGTGCGTCGCCGCCGTACAGATCGCCGTCGGCGCCAACGCCCCTTTCCTCTTCGGAAAGGAGCTGTGGCGCGAGTCCCGGCCACCACTCTTCCTCCAGGCGACCGACACCAGGCCGCCGGAGCTCCAGGCGCAGGGAGTACGGCCCCGGACCTGGTTCGGGGAGCGCTGGATCGACTCCGCCTACGATCTGTTCGAGGAGAATCTGCGCTATTTCCCGCCGCTGCTGCCGATGACGGGCGACGAGGACCCGCTCCAGGTCCTGGACGAGGGCGGTACGCCACGCCTCGCTGAGCTGGTACTCCACAACGGCACCGTCTACCGGTGGAACAGGCCCGTGTACGACGTCGCCGACGGACTGCCCCATCTGCGGGTCGAGAACCGCGTGCTGCCCGCCGGGCCGACCGTCACCGACGTCGTCGCCAACGCCGCCTTCTACTACGGCCTCGTGCGCGCGCTCGCCGAGGAGGCCAGGCCCGTCTGGACGCGGCTGCCGTTCGCCACCGCCGAGCGGAACTTCGAGACCGCCTGCCGCGACGGCATCGAGGCGCGGCTCCACTGGCCGCGCAACGGCCGGGCCGGCAACGGCGTCGCCGAGGTGTCGGCGGTCCGGCTCGTCCGCGACGAACTGCTGCCGCTCGCGGCGGCCGGGCTCGACGCGTGGAACGTGGAGCCGGCCGACCGCGACTTCTACCTCGGGGTGATCGAGGGGCGCTGCGAGCGCCGTGTGAACGGGGCCTCGTGGCAGGTGGACACCTTCCACCGGGCGCAGGAGGCCGGACTCCGCCGGGAGGCGGCGCTCGCCGCCACGACCCGCCGCTACGCCGAGCTGATGCATCAGGGGGAGCCGGTGCACACCTGGCCGGTGGGTTTCCCCGCTCCGTCGCGGATGCCGGACCTGACCGTCTGACACCCGGGTCGCGGGGGGACACCGCCGCGAATTCGGTGGAGCTCTACCGCTCGCCCCCGCCCACCGACATGATCGCCTCGATCATCACCGCCTCGATGTCGGCCGGGTCGCTCACCTCGTAACCCGCGCCGCCGGTGATCTTCGCGATCTCGTTCACCTCCTCACGGTCGGCCCCCGGGCCGACGGCGATCGCGATGAGCGGGACCGGGCGCCGGGGGTCGGCGATCTTCCTCAGCTCGTCCACCAGGGCCGTGCGCGCCGCGCCGTCGGCGTCCGACCCGCCGGTGAGGAGGATGACCGCGTTGCACTTGCCGCTCACGTACGACGACTGGGCCTCCTTGAAGGCGGCCAGCGTCGTGTCGTACATAGCGGTCGCCGCGGCCGGGCCCGTCCCCATGGGAGCCAGCGCGGAGACGGCGTCCGAGAGGCTTTCGCGGTGGGTGGCGCCGTCCTTGGCGCGCTCGCCGAGCGGCGCCGTCTCGGCCAGCTTGCGGAAGTCCTCGGTGCCGTCGAGACCGGCCGCGAAGTCCCAGAGGCCGACCTCGTCCTCCGGGGTGAAGCGCGCCAGCGTCTGGAGCATCGAAGCCTTCGTGACGTCCATCCGGGACTCACCCGCGCGCCCCGGCACGGGCTGCGCCATCGAGCCCGAGGTGTCGACGAGGACGGTCAGCCGGGCGTCCTGCACGGTGACCGTCCACATGCCGAGCGTCTCCTTGACCGTGTCCGTGGTCGGCGGCTGCGCCTTCGTCAGGGCGTACGGCTGCGGCGCACGGCCACCGGCGGCGCGGACCAGGTCGTCCGCCACCGCGGAGTGGGCCGTACGGAAACCGTGCTCCGCCATGGTGCGCTGGGCCCCCTCCTCGTTGAGGAGGGATACGAACCGCATGGCGGCGCGGCTCTCGTCCGTGGTCAGCTCGGGCTCGTTGACCAGGTTCAGCGGATAGTCCAGGGCCGGGGCCGCGTCCGTCGGATAGATGAGCCGCAGGTCGGAGGCGCCGTCGCCGGAGTTGTGGGTGAACGCGGCCTGTTCGGTGAGGAAGACCGCCTCGTTGCCCTCGGCGCTGTCCGGCCCGCCCCGCGCCAGGGACCGGACCACCTCGTCGTCGGAGCCGGACACGCGCGTGGCCAGCTCCTCGGCGGTCGCGGCGATCCGCGCGTCACTGTCGGGGTCCGCCTTCCGCGTGGACGCGACGACGCTGCTGAACGCGAGCAGTCCGGTGGCGCTGCGCGCCGGATCGGCCGCTCCGAGCCGTACCGCGTCCTCGCCGGTGGTGGCCGCCGTCAACTCGGCCCAGGTGTACGTCTTGCCGGGCCAGCCGAGCCGCGTGCCGGCCGAGGGGACCACGGCCACGGCCACCGGTGTGGTCGCCGCGTTGCCCGCGGGAGTCAGCGCGATGCCGTCGTTGACGTCCAGCGCGCGCTCGACCCATACGTCGGAGTCGGGCAGCCAGACCTCGTACTCCGGGGCGGCCGTGCCGGTGGCGAGGTCGTCGGCGATCTCGTGGTTCTCGCGGGCCTCGACCCGCACGTCTACGCAGCGGCCGTCGGAGGTGACACCGTCGCGGCGGGCGCTGTCGGCGACGGCCCGCACGGCGGGGGCGATGTCCGGCGAGGCGGCCAGATCGATCCGTACGGCAGCGGAGCCCGTACAGCCGTCGGTGAAGGACAGCAGACCGCTGCGCGCCGCGATGCCCGTCCCCGCGGCCAGGCTCAGGACGAGCGCCGTGGCGATCAGGACGTTGCGACGGCGCGGGCGACGGCCCCTGGTGCTGTCCGTCGCTTCGTCGTCGGGCAAGCTGTGACGTTCCATGGCGGTGGTGCCCCTCCTTGACCTGAACAAGGAAAATGGGTGACCTCGGCCAGCTGAATGACGCCCGTCCCCCGGCCTGTCGCGCGCGATCTTCGTACCCGCATTCGAGACCCTAGCGGGACGGGAAGGGGCTTGAGGCGCGATTAGTCAACTGGAGGCAGCTGTGCAGTCGGAGGCGGGCCCCGTGGCCGATTCTCTTCCCCAAGAAGGCCTGTCGCGCGGGATGTTGCGGTCCGAGGTGCTGATCGTCCTGGCGCTCTCGCTGGGGGCGAGCGGAGTGTCGGCGCTGATCAGCTTTGTCGGGTCGGTCACCAGGCCCGGGGGGCTCAGCGATCAGGCGGCCACGCTCAACGGTTCGCACGCGCCGGGGAGGCCGTGGCTGGATCTGGCCTGGCAACTCTTCGGCATCGCCAGCTCGCTGGTGCCCGTGGTACTGGTGGCGCACCTGTTGCTCCGTGAGGGCAGCGGGCTCCGCGATCTGGGGTTCGACCGGAGCCGCCCGTGGCCCGATCTCGGTCGCGGCGCGCTGATCGCCGCCGGCATCGGCAGCGCCGGACTCGCCTTCTACATCGCCTCACGCGCGGCCGGGTTCAACCTGACCGTGGTGCCGGAATCGCTGCCCGAGGTGTGGTGGAAGTTCCCGGTACTCATCCTGTCCGCGGTGCAGAACTCCGTACTCGAAGAGGTCATCGTCGTCGGGTATCTGCTGCGCAGACTGGGGCAGTTGGGGTGGACACCGATGGCCGCCCTGGTGGCCAGTTCGGTGCTGCGCGGGTCGTACCACCTGTACCAGGGCATCGGCGGCTTCATCGGGAACATGGTGATGGGCGTGGTGTTCGTGCTGGCCTACCGGCGCTGGGGGCGGGTCGGGCCGCTGGTGGTGGCGCACGCGCTGCTCGACATCGTGGCGTTCGTCGGATACGCGCTGCTCGCCGGGCATGTGAGCTGGCTGCCCACGCCGTAGCCGGTGGGCCGTGCTCAGGGGGCCGCGAGGAGTTCACCGTCGATGACCGTGACCGCGTGACCCGTCAGAAGGGTCCGCTCGCCGCGCAGTGAGGTACGGACGAGGCCGGTGCGGGCGGATCCCTGGAGGCCGGTCAGTTCGGTGCGGCCGAGCCGCGCCGACCAGAACGGGGCGAGCGCGGTGTGCGCGCTGCCCGTGACCGGGTCCTCGTCGATGCCGACGCCGGGGAAGAAGCCGCGCGACACGAAGTCGTGGCCGCTGTCCGGGTCCTCGGCCGCCGCGGTGACGACGATGCCGCGCCGCGAGAGGGCGGCGAGCGACCGCAGGTCCGGGGTCAGCTCCCGTACGGTCCGCTCGTCGGCCAGTTCCACCAGCAGATCCCCGATGTGCGCCGCGGTGTCGTGAACCGAGACCGGGACGGCGCCCAGGGCCGCCGCGACCCCGTCCGGGATCGCGACCGGCGTCAGCGGCGACGTCGGGAAGTCGAGTGTCAGAGTGCCGTCGCCGTGCGCCGTCGCGCCGAGGACGCCGCAGCGTGCCGCGAAACGGATCGGGCCGGTCGTGAGCCCGGCGGTGCGCAGGACATGGGCGGTGGCGAGTGTGGCGTGCCCGCACATGTCGACCTCGGTCGCCGGGGTGAACCAGCGCAGGGCCCAGTCCGCCGCGCCGCCGGGCGGCAGGGGATGGGCGAACGCCGTCTCCGAGAGGTTCACCTCCGTGGCGACCCGCTGGAGCCAGGTGTCGTCGGGGAACGGGCCGGACTCCAGGATCAGCACCCCGGCGGGATTGCCGGCGAAGGGGCGGTCGGTGAACGCGTCGACGATTCGGATTCGCATGCCCCTGACCGTAGAAGAGGGCGGAAGCCGCGGGCCAAGGCCAATTCGGGACGGCCGGCCCCGAAGAGTGTTGCCCAACGAACTGTTCCGATATATCGTTGACGCATCGCGATAGATTCGCGACTGATCATCGATGGAAGGAGCGTAGCGATGCGTTCACATGGACATGAAAACGATCACGGACATGGGCAGTGCGGGCCCGGCCATCGGGGCCGGGGCGAATCCGAGGGGCGGCGCGGGGCCTTCGGGCCGTTCGGGCCGAACTTCGGACCGCCGTTCGGCGGGCCCTTCGGAGGCGGCGGCCGAGGTCGCGGCGGAGGCAGGGGCAGGGCGCGGCGCGGCGATGTGCGCGCGTCGATCCTGGCCCTGCTGAAGGACCGGCCGATGCACGGCTACGAGATGATCCAGGAGATCGGCGAGCGCAGCGGAGGCGCCTGGCGCCCCAGCCCCGGCTCGGTCTACCCGACCCTTCAGATGCTGGAGGACGAAGGTCTCATCGCCAGCCGGAGCGAGGGCGGCAAGAATCTCTTCACGCTGACCGACGCCGGTCGCGCCGAGGCCGAATCCGGGCCCGACGCCCCGTGGGAAGAAGCCGGGCGCGGGGTCGACTGGGACACGATGAACGAGATCCGGCAGGCCGGCTTCGGTCTGATGGAGGCGTTCGGGCAGGTCTGGAAGACCGGCTCCGCCGACCAGCGCCAGAAGGCTCTCGCCGTCATCAACGACGCCCGCAAGAAGCTCTATCTGATCCTCGCCGACGAGGACTGAGCGACGAGCACCCACTGACGGGGGGCGTACGGCCACGAGTGCCGTACGGGCGGGGCCTCGTGACGATCACCGAGATCGTCACGGGCCCCTTCGTCATGTCCGGGCGGCCGGCAGGAGCCGCCACAACTCCGCCGAGTCGAAACGGTCGCTCGCCCGGGGATGCGGTCCCTCGTCGTGGCAGTGGAACGCGGCCCAGAAGACATCACCGCGCAGGGCGTCGGCGGGGGCGTACACGCGGTACACGTACCGCAGTCCGTCGACCGCGAGCAGGGCGACCATCCAGCACATCGGATCTGCTCCCGGCGGTCGTCGCGACATCGTCGTACCAGAGGGACGAGCGGTCCCGCGGGACGGTTGCGTGCCAGGCGTGCAAGGCGGCGCGCGCCCCTGTCGCGTGTCGAAGCCGGATCTCATTCGTAAGGAGGAGAGGCCGCACGTCTGTGCACGACTTCGGTGGGATGCTCGAATGCTCCCCACCGGGGATGTCCCACCCGCCGGCCGGGTGATGAGGTGAGAGGGTGCAGAGCCCTACCCCGTGGTTGCCCGAACAGTCCGATTCGACCGTCGTCTCCGCCGTATCGATCCGCGCGGACATCGACGCCGGACTCTCCGCCGAGCTCGCGGCCGTCGTGTCGGGAGCGCGCAGGAGGGCGCACCGCGACGGTGACCGGCAGATCGACACCGCCCATCTCCTCCACTCGCTCCTGGAGTCGGATTCCGAGGTGCGCGCGGCGTTCGACGGCGGGCCGCAGGTCGCCCGTGTTCTCGGCTATCTCGTCCAGCGGAGCATCGGCTACGGGCTGCGCTGGCAGGGGACGGTGGAGGAGTCGGGCGCGGTCCCGATCGTGTCGGCGCCCGCGGTTCCCGGCTGGTCGCCGTCGGCCGTCACCGTCCTGGAAGGCACCGTCGAACGCGCGCGTCGGCGCGGCGAGCCGCGGGCCGGCGGTCTCGATCTGCTCACCGCGCTCGCGTCCGACCACGTCTGCCGCGCGGTCGAGGTGCTTGAGCGGGCCGGAGTGGACGCGCGGGTACTGGCCGGCCGTATCGCGAACGCGTCTCACGGAGTGTGAGCGTCGGCCGACCCGAGAGTAGCGGTCCGTCTCGACAGGCGTAAAAGTGCCGAAGCTCCTGACGACGGCTGACATGATGTGCCCATGCACGCGTCTCAGGGGAGAAGCGTCGGCCTGGGACTCGCGCTCTTGTCGGCCTTCGCGTTCGGTGGATCAGGTGTCGCGGCCAAGCCGCTGATCGAGGCGGGGCTCGACCCGCTCCATGTGGTCTGGCTCCGGGTCGCGGGGGCCGCGCTCGTGATGCTGCCCCTCGCCTGGCGCCACCGGGACCTGGTCCGCCGCAGACCCGCGTTGCTGGCGGGCTTCGGGCTGTTCGCCGTGGCGGGCGTGCAGGCCTTCTACTTCGCCTCGCTCTCCCGGATCCCCGTCGGTGTCGCGCTGCTCGTCGAATACCTGGCGCCGGCGCTGGTCCTGCTCTGGGTGCGCTTCGTCCGGCGCAGGCCCGTCACCCGCGCCGCCGCGGTCGGTGTCGTCCTGGCCGTCGGCGGACTCGCCTGTGTGGTCGAGGTGTGGGCCGGGCTCTCCTTCGATGTGATCGGCCTGCTGCTGGCGCTCTGCGCGGCCTGCTGCCAGGTCGGCTACTTCCTCCTCTCCGACCAGGGCGGCGACCCGACGGACCCGGCCGAGGCCGTCGATCCGCTGGGGGTCATCGCGTACGGGCTGCTCATCGGCACGCTCGTCCTCACCGTCGTCGCCCGGCCGTGGGGCATGGACTTCTCGCTGCTGGCGGGCGGGGTCGACATGGGCGAGTCGCACGTCGCGGCGCCGCTGCTGCTCGGCTGGATCGTCCTCGTGGCGACCGTGCTCGCGTACGGCACGGGCGTGGTCAGCGTACGGAGGCTCTCGCCGCAGGTGGCCGGGGTCGTCGCCTGTCTGGAAGCGGTCATCGCGACCGTGCTGGCATGGGTCCTGCTGGGCGAGCACCTTTCGGCGCCGCAGATCCTGGGCGGACTCGTGGTGCTCGTCGGTGCGTTCATCGCCCAGACGTCCACGCCGTCGCCGCCGACGGCGCCGGCCGGGGGAGTGGGCGACACGGCGTTGCCCGGCGCCGACGTGGGCGAAGTGGCCGAAGTGGTCGGCGAGGGGGACGGGTTGTCCGCCGGCCGGACGGCGACGTAGGCTGCCGATCATGCGATTGACCGTACTTCCGCCTCCCGCCGTCTGACCGCGGGCGGCCATCCGCTGACGAAGACCGGGCTCGGGCAGTCCCCGAGCGGCTCGTCGCTGCCCGCGAGACGCAGTGAGCGACCATCAACCCGTTCTTCACACGGAGAAGTCACGTGTCGATTTCCGCAACCTCCGGCTCCGCAAACTCCGCGACCTCGGCCGTTCCCGGCCTCTCGGTCGGGCGCAGCCTCTTCTACCTCGTCGTCGCCGGTGTCGCCTGGGGGACCGCCGGCGCCGCCGCCTCGCTGCTCTACCGCGTCAGCGACATCGGTCCGCTCTCCCTCTCCTTCTGGCGCTGCGTCGGCGGGCTCGTGCTGCTGCTCGGCGCACTGGCGCTGCGCCGCGGGCGCGCCGCGACGGTTGCCGCCTCGGAGAGGGCCCCCGAGCCGCGCCGCCGCAGGCTGATCCGCGTCCTCGGTACGGGCGTCGGCCTCGCCGTCTTCCAGAGCGCCTACTTCGCCGCCGTCGAGGAGACCGGGCTCGCCGTCGGCACCGTGGTCACCCTCGGCGCCGGACCCGTGCTCATCGCGCTCGGCGCGCGGCTGACCATGGGCGAACGGCTCGGCGGCAGCGGTCTGTTCGCCGTCGTCGGCGCCCTCGCCGGCCTCGCCGTCCTGGTCCTCGGCGGTGACGGGGCGACGGTACGTCCCCTGGGCGTCGCGTACGCCGTGCTGTCTGCGGCCGGTTACGCGGCGATCACCCTGCTCACACGTTGGCTCGGCCGCGACGGCGGCAGGACCGACGCGCTCTCCACCACCGCCTGGGCCTTCGCCGTCGCGGCACTGTGTGTCGTGCCGCTCGCGACCGCCGAAGGACTGCTGCCGCACACGGCCGAACCGGCCCAGGTGCTCTGGCTGTTGCTGTACGTCGCGGCGGTCCCGACGGCCCTCGCGTATGCCCTGTACTTCGCGGGCGCGGCGGTCGTACGCGCCGCGACGGTCTCCGTGATCATGCTGCTGGAGCCGGTGAGCGCGGCGGTCATCGCGGTCGCGCTGCTGGGTGAGCGGCTGACCGCCGCCACGGTGGCGGGGACGCTGCTGCTGCTCGCCGCCGTGGTGGGGCTCGCCACGGCGGAGGCGCGCCTCGCGTCGGACCGCCGGAAGGCGGCGGTCCTCGTGTGATCCCACCGCGCGGCGGGCGCCGGTGTCAGAGCGCGGAGAGATAGTCCGGCAGGCCGACGGCCGGGTCCAGGTCGTCGGCCGGGACCGGTGTGCCGTATCCCCGTACGACGGGCACCACACCGGTCCAGTGGGGGAGCGACAGGTCCTCGGGCTCGTCGTTCGGGCCGCCGGTGCGGACCTTGGCGGACACCTCGGCCAGGTCCAGGCTCAGGACGGCGGTCGCCGCCAGCTCCTTCGCGTTCGCGGGCCGCGAGTCGTGGGAGCGGCCGGGCACCACGTGGTCGACCACGGCGTCGAGCGCGGCGCGCCGCTCTTCGGGATCGGTCACCTGGTACGCGGTGCCGTGCACCACGACGGAGCGGTAGTTGATCGAGTGGTGGAAGGCCGAACGCGCCAGCACCAGACCGTCGACATGGGTGACCGTCAGACAGACCGCGAGCCCCGGGTCCGCCGTGTCGCCCGCCGTCCGCAGCGGCCGGGAGCCGGTCGACCCGTGGACGTACAGCCGCTCGCCGACCCGTGCGTAGAGGGTGGGGAGGACCACGGGCGCGCCGTCGCGGACGAATCCGAGATGGCACAGATACGTCTCGTCGAGTATCCCGTGCACCAGCTCGCGGTCGTACGACGCGCGGTTGGCGGAGCGGGTGGGGACGGTGCGGTCGGTGGGGCGGTAGGCGGAGGCGGGGGAGGACGTGGGCTCCGGCATTGCGTTCTCCTATGTACTAGTGCATAGTTTCCTTTGTGCTAGGAGAGTATCGGATCGAAGGGCGGCGCGCCGCCGAGATCGCCGCGAGCGTGGAGCGGGGGATCGGCGCCGGACACCTCGCGCCCGGCCAATCGCTGCCACCACTACGGGAGTTGGCGCTGGAGCTGGGGGTCAATCCGAATACGGTGGCCGCCGCGTACCGCACACTGCGCGACCGGGGCGTGATCGAGACGGCGGGCCGCAGGGGCAGCCGCGTGCGTGCGCGCCCGTCGAGTACGTCGCGCGGCTCGATCGGGGTCGACGCACCCGCGGGCGTACGGGAGGTGTCGGACGGCAATCCGGATCCCGCCCTGCTGCCACCGCTGCACGACGCGTTCGTGGCCGCCGCGCGGGATCACGCGGAGCGGCCGGGGCGCTACGGCGACGCGGCCGTCCTCCCCGAGCTGGCCCGTCTCGCCCGCGCCGGGCTGGACGAGGACGGTGTGCCCGACGGGCCCGTCGCCGTCACCTCGGGCTCGCTGGACGCGATCGAGCGCGTACTGGCCGCGCATCTGCGGCCGGGGGACGCCGTCGCCGTCGAGGACCCGGGCTGGGGCGCCCTGCTCGACCTGGTGCCCGCGCTCGGGCTGCGGCCGGTGCCGATGGCACTGGACGACGACGGGCCGCTGCCGGCGGAGCTGGAGCGGGCGCTACGGGCCGGGGCGCGGGCGGTCGTCGTCACCGACCGGGCGCAGAACCCGACAGGGGCGGCGGTCGGCAGGACCCGCGCGCGGGAGCTGCGTACCGTGCTGGCGGCCCATCCCCACGTACTCCTCATCGAGGACGACCACGGGCACCGCATCGTCGATCTGCCGCTCCATCCGCTGGCCGGGGTGACGGACAGCTGGGTGCTGGTCCGGTCCACGGCGAAGGCGTACGGCCCCGATCTGCGGCTGGCCGTGCTGACCGGGGACGCCGTGACCGTCGACCGGGTGACGGGCCGTCAGCGGCTGGGGCCCGGCTGGGTGAGCAGACTGCTGCAACGGGCGGTCGTGGAGCTGTGGACGGCGGACGCGGTCGATACCCTTAAGGTCGCCCGCGCGTACGGCGAGCGGCGTGACGCGCTGGTACGGGCGCTGGCCGAGCGAGGGGTCGAGGCGCGCGGGCGCAGCGGGATGAACGTGTGGGTGCCGGTGGCCGAGGAGACCGGCGCGGTGGCCCGGCTGCTGCACGCGGGATGGGCGGTCGCGCCCGGGGCGCGCTTCCGGATGGCGGCGGGGCCCGCCGTACGGCTGACGGTGTCGGCCATGACGGCGGAGGAGATCGGGACGGTCGCGGACGCGGTGGCCGACGCGGCGGGGGCCGCGCCGGCGCGGAGTTACGGCTGATCGGCGGTGAGCGGGAGGGGAGTTGAGGCTGTCTCTTATACACA
>NZ_JARJHW010000096.1:0-27119 GCF_040560175.1 Streptomyces panacea | reverse complement strand
TAGAAGTACGGCGGTCGCGCCTCGTACGGGGTGGAGAGGACGACCGTCGTACGGGTGGAGACACCCGCGAGGGTGCGGATACGGGTCAGCAGGTGTTCCAGGTCCAGCGGCGTCGCCACCCGCACCTTGAGGATGTAGTTCTCCTCGCCGGCCACGCTGTGGCACGCCTCGATCTCGGGGATCGGGGCCAGCCGTTCCGCGATGTCGTCGGGCGCGCTGGGGTCGAACGGCTTGACCGAGATGAACGCGGTCAGGGGCAGTCCGACGGCTTCGGGGTCCACGACGGCGGCGTAGCCGCGTACGACTCCGCGCTGCTCCAGCCTGCGGACGCGCTGATGCACCGCCGAGGTGGACAGACCCGTGGCCTTGCCCAGGTCGGTGTAGCTCATCCGCCCGTCCTTGACGAGCAATTCCACGATCTGACGATCCAGCTCCTCCATGCGGATCAACCTATTGCCCGAGGTCCCTTCCGGCACAGTCGACGGCGTACCGGATCGTCACTTGCGCCGGGCATGTGACGAACACCACAGGCATGTCGCGGGGTCCGTCGAGACCTTACGGTTACCTGCCTCGCGCGACGGGAATTGCTTGCTGTGGTCGAGGCCGCACGTGGCTGTTCGGCCCACCCGAGGGGGAGTGTCTCCATGCAGAGCCTGAAGCGCACCGGACGTATCGAACCGGAGCCCGTTGATCCCGTCGAGGCCGATGAGCTCGACTTCTACGACACCTTCGAGATGTTCCGGGTCGTGTGCCCGGACTGCTCCCGGCCGATCGCCCTGCTGGCGGACGAGGACATCCTGCCGGAGCACGCGCTGTGCCCCAGCCCCTGGAATCCGTTCGTCCTCACCGTGTGCGCGGGTACGGGCCGTTCGGCCGCGGACGCCGGGCCGGCCGACGAGACGCTCGACGCCCAGGAACAGCACACCGCACTGCTGCTGACGCTCCCTCAGGGGCTGGACTGGCGCACCCAGCCGTTCTCCCACGCGGGCGGCCCGAGTTCACGCCCGGTCAAGCTGCCGCAGCCGCACCGGCACGCCGCCTGACGTCCCTTCACGATCCGGCTGTTCAGCCGACCGGTCGTCAAGCCGCTCGACCCGTCCGCCGGTTGGCGACAGCTGACGGACGGGGCCGGTGCGGCGGGCGGTCAGCGGGTCTCGGGTCCCGCGAGGTGACGGGCGATCACCATGCGCTGGATCTGGTTGGTGCCTTCGACGATCTGGAGCACCTTCGCCTCGCGCATGTAGCGCTCGACGGGGAAGTCGGCGGTGTAGCCGTAGCCGCCGAGTACCTGCACGGCGTCCGTGGTGACCCGCATCGCCGCGTCCGTGCAGAACAGCTTCGCCATCGCCGCCTGCCGGGAGAACGGCAGTCCCGCGTCCCGCAGTCGCGCCGCCGCGAGGTACAGGGCGCGCCCCGCCTCGATCCGGGTGGCCATGTCGGCGAGCATGAAGCGCAGCCCCTGGAAGTCGGCGATGGGGCGGCCGAACTGGCGGCGCCCCGTCGCGTACTCCACGGCCTCGTCGAGGGCCGCCTGTGCGACGCCCACGGCGCACGCGGCGATCCCGAGCCGGCCCGAGTCGAGCGCGGACAGCGCGATCGCGAAGCCCTGCCCCTCGTCGCCGATCCGCCGGTTGTCGCCGATCCGGACGCCGTCGAAGTGGAGTTGGGCGGTGGGTGAGCCCTTCATGCCCATCTTCTTCTCGGGCGCGGCTGCCACCAGCCCGTCGGCGTCGCCGGGCACCAGGAACGCCGAGATGCCGCCGGCGCCCTCGCCGCCGGTGCGCGCGAGCACGGTGTAGAAGTCGGCGACACCGCCGTGGGTGATCCACGCCTTGGTGCCGGTGATCACCCACTCGTCGCCGTCCCGGACGGCCTTCGTGGTCAGTGAGGCCGCGTCGGAGCCCGACGCGGGCTCGGAGAGGCAGTACGCGCCGAGCAGACCGCCGCCCAGCATCGCGGGGAGGTGGGTGGCCTGCTGGTCGGCGGTGCCGTACGAGGCGAGGGCGTGGCAGGCCAGGGAGTGGACGCTGACGCCGAGGCCGATGGTGAGCCGGGCCGCGGCGAGCTCTTCGAGGACTTGGAGGTAGACCTCGTACGGCTGGTCGCCGCCGCCGTGCTCGGAGTCGTACGGGAGGCCGAGCAGTCCCGATTCGGAGAGGAGGGTGAAGTTCTCCCGCGGGAAGTGCCCCGCCTCCTCCTCTTCGGCCGTCCTGGGGACGATCTCCCGCTCGATGATGTCGCGTACGAGTGCGAGCAGGTCCTTGGACTCCTCGGTGGGCAGCTGACGTTCCACCGTTCGCGGGGCGCGGTCGGGCATGGCGGCGCTCTCCTCCCTGTCGGGACGCTACGGCGGGCGCGCACGTCGGGTGTGGTGGCGGCCGCCGGTCGGGTCGAGGTCCGGAGGTGTCCCCCGGACAGGAATACTGCCCAGCCGATGCTGCCTTCCCGGATCACGGGAGCGGCTGACCTGCGGCTGTGGCGCGTTGAGTATGACTGATCGGCGGGGTGCAGTCACGGGAGGTCAGGCCCTGCTCCCGTTCCGCTTCGGTTCCGCTTCGGTTCCGTTTGCGCGCCGTCGGGCCGTCGTCGGGCCCCCGCCGGGCCGCCGTCGCACGCGCCGGGGAAGTTGGTCCGCACCATTGACCCACTGGTCTAGTCCTTCTAACGTCCCGGTGAACACACTTCGCGTCCCTGCCACGTCGATGTCATGGACCGCGATCTCCCTCCCCACGAGGAGACCTCATGCTCAGACCACACCGTCCCCGCACCCGTTTCCGGGTGCTCGTCGCCGCGGCCTGTACGGCCGTGCTCGGCGTGTCCCTGCTCGCCGGCGCCGGCAGCGCGGCGGCGGACCAGGAGAAGGCACCGGCGGCCCCCACAGCCGCCGGTGAGAAGGTCATCGGATACTTCGCCAACTGGGGTGTCTACGACCGGAATTACCACGTCAAGAACATCGAGACCTCCGGGTCGGCCGACAAGCTGACGCACATCAACTACGCGTTCGGCAACGTCCAGGGCGGCAAGTGCACCATCGGTGACGCCTTCGCCGACTACGAGAAGTCCTACACCGCCGACCAGAGCGTCGACGGTGTCGCCGACGCCTGGGACCAGCCGCTGCGGGGCAACTTCAACCAGCTGCGCAAGCTCAAGGCGCTGCACCCCGGCCTCAAGGTGATCTGGTCGTTCGGCGGCTGGTCCTGGTCTGGCGGCTTCGGTGAGGCGGCGCGCGACCCGGCCGCGTTCGCCAAGTCCTGCCACGCCCTGGTCGAGGACCCGCGCTGGGCCGATGTCTTCGACGGCATCGACATCGACTGGGAGTACCCGAACGCCTGCGGTCTGACCTGCGACACCAGCGGGCCCGACGCCTTCACGAACATGGTGTCGGCGCTCCGTACGGAATTCGGCGGCGACAGCCTCATCACGTCGGCCATCACCGCCGACGCGTCCGAGGGCGGCAAGATCGACGCCACCGACTACGGCGCGGCGGCCCAGTACCTCGACTGGTACCTGCCGATGACGTACGACTTCTTCGGCGCGTTCGCGGCGCAGGGCCCCACGGCTCCGCACTCACCGCTGACGTCGTACGACGGCATCCCGCAGGAGGGCTTCAACTCCGACGCGGCGATCACCAAGTTGAAGGCCAAGGGCGTTCCGGCGGAGAAGCTGCTGCTCGGCATCGGCTTCTACGGGCGCGGCTGGACCGGGGTCACCCAGGCCGAGCCGGGCGGCAGCGCGACGGGCGCGGCGGCCGGTACGTACGAGGCGGGCATCGAGGACTACAAGGTCCTGAAGAACACCTGCCCGGCCAACGGCACGGTGGCCGGTACGGCGTACGCGCACTGCGGCAACAACTGGTGGAGCTACGACACCCCCGCCACCATCGGCACCAAGATGGACTACAAGAACGAGCAGGGCCTGGGAGGCACCTTCTTCTGGGAGCTGAGCGGCGACACGACCGACGGCGAGCTGATCAGGGCCATCAACTAGATCCTGTCCGGGCCCGGCAAGATCGACCGGACAGGGCCCGGCCGACCGACGTCCGTCCCCGAGTGCCGGGTGGGCCGCTCACGCGGTCCGCCCGGCACTCGGGCGTGAACCGGTCAGCGGCCGGTGTACGGACGGAAGCCCGGGTCCGGCGGCGGCGCCGGGCACTCCGGAGCGAACTCCTCGATCGTGTCGAGCGTGTGCCGCAGCATCCGCACCAGCAGATCGCGCGGGATCTCCCGCGTCAGCTCCTCGCGGTGCTCCAGCCATTCGAGGGTCAGCCACTCGACGCTGCTGAGCCAGCCCAGCAGTGCGAGCCTGGCGATCGGCGGGATGTCCTGGCGGCCGTACGCGCCCTCGGCGACGGTGGCGACCAGTCCCGTACGCACCGCGTCGCGGATGGCCTGCACCTGGGTGTCGAAGCCGACGCCGCCGTTGATGATCGTGCGGTAGGCGGCCTCGTTGAACTCGGCGAACCGGAGATAGGCCTCGACGGTGCGCTGGACCCGCTGGGTGTTCGGCAGGTCGGCGCCGCCCGACGCGAGCGAGACCAGCTCCATCACCGAGTCCTCGATGATGGCGAGGTAGTAGCCGCGCTTGTTCTTGAAGTAGTAGTAGATCAGCCCCTTGGCGACGCCGGCGTGCTGGGCGATGTCGTCCATCGAGAGGGCGTCGTAGGACGTGTCGGCGAACAACTTCCGGCCGGTGGCGATGAGTTCGGAGCGGCGAAGCTGCGCCCGCTCGCTCTCGCCACGCTGTTGCCTGGTGTTCAAGTCCGCGCATCCCCGTCTCGGCCGTCACAGGAGATCCGCAGTATTGCAGACCCGCTGTCGACGGCCGGGCCCGGCCGTCGGGGTCGACACGCACGTGGGCGGCGCCGGGGGACGTGGACCACCGTCCCCCGGCGCCCGCGCAGCGCGGGACGGCTCAGCGCACGCCGACGGCCTCCAGCGCCTTCCGCTGGGCGGCGGTGGGCTCCACGGGCCAGTAGAGGTAGCAGACGCCGCCCGTGCCCGAGACGACGGTGCCGGCGGCGTTGTACCGCTTCGTCCGCAGCCAGATGTTCTCCCATTCGCGGCGCTTGTAGACGCGCCGTACGGCCGCGTTGCTCGGCGAGGCCGGGTCGTTGGCGATCACGTCGCCGGCGGCCGTGAAGCCGATCACGGTCATCAGGTGGCCCGAGGTGCCGTAGCCCGCGCCGGTCAGCTCGCTCGCCAGGAAGGACTGCGAGGTGATGACCGGGATGCCCGCGCGGATCAGCCGCTCGACGTCGGTGAGCGAGCCGAGCCGGGTGACGACGGCGTTCATGTCCTGGTAGCTCGTCGCGTACGCCGCGTTGAACGGCCAGTTGCCGCAGCCGTCGTACTGGTGGTCGAAGGTGTACCGCGCCGCGTGGCAGACCTGCGGATCGGCGAAGTCCGGGTTCACCCAGGCCAGGTCGGCGGCCGTGGGCTTGCGGCCCCAGTACTCGATGATCATCTGCGAGGAGGTGGGGCTGCACCAGGCCTCGCCGCCGTTGTCGTACTCCGGGTACTGGCCGACGTGCGTGTTCTGCGAGTAGCGCGGCACGGTCAGCTCACGGGTCACCTGGTGCCCGGCCGCCGGGACGGTGAACCGGTCCGGGACGTCCGACGCCATCGCGCCGACCCGCCGGACCGTGGGCGTGAGCGTGGTGCCCGGCTTGCGGTGGAGCGTGAGGCGGAGCTGGTACGACGCCAGCCGCAGGCCGCTCGCCGGGTCGTCGATGGCGAAGGTGTCGGTCCAGACGCTGCTGCGGTCGTCCGTCTGGTCGTCGACGGACGTACGGCGGATGTCGCCGTCCCCGGCCGCCCAGCGGCCCATCACGTACCAGGGGGTCGCCGTGCCGTCGGAGTAGGTGCCGCGCAGCTCGGTCTGGATCCAGGTGCCCGCGGGGGTGTCGGCGTTCCAGGAGGCGATCGCCTCGGTGGCCGGGACCTTGGAGCGGTGGACGGGCGAGGTCCAGGTCGCGTACTCCCAGGTGCTGGTCTTCCCGGTGTGCGGGTCGGTGTAGTCGGTGCTGCCCGCGGGGGTGGCGACGACCAGACCGGACCGGCTGCCGGAGAGGACCTTGGTGCCGTCGCCCTTGCCGCCGCGCCAGTCGTCGGAAGAGGTCCAGAAGCGGTTGTCCACGGGAGTGCCCGCCCGGTGGTGGGCGGCCGGCGGGCCGGAGCGGGCGGACGGCGCGGCGGGAGCGGCGGCCAGGGCGGGCGCGGCGGCGGAGAGGGCGCCCGCGCCGGCCGCCGCGAGGGCGGTGGCGAGCACCGTACGGCGCGACGCCGGGCTGTTCCGGGAAGGAGCTGGGTTGTTCATGGGACCCCCGGGTCAGTGGTCTGGTGCACAACAGTTCGTCAACTATCGCGGGTCCCGGACGGCTTCTGCCAGCGATTCGTCCCGCGTCGGGGGACCAATATTGGTCTCCACCAGTGACATGAACGACCCCTCCGGACCGAGGCCGGCCGCGCACCGCCGCGCGCCGGACCCCGGCCGCCCGCGCATAGGGTGGCCCGGTGGACGACCTCACCGAAGCCGCCATGACCCTGCGCGCGCTGCCGCCCTCCTGCGGCCCGGTGCGGCTGATCGCGGTCGACGGCCACGCCGGTTCCGGCAAGAGCACCTTCGCCGCGCGGCTCGCCGCCGCGCTCGGCGGGGCGCCCGTGCTGCGTCTGGACGACCTGGCCACGCACGACGCGTTCTTCGACTGGACGGAGCGCCTCGCCGACGAGGTGCTCGGGCCGCTCTCGCGTGGCGCGGAAGCGCGGTACGCGCCGTACGACTGGACCCTGCGGCACTTCCGCGCGCCCCGCCCGCTGCTCCCCGCACCGGTCGTCCTGATCGAGGGGGTGGGCGCGGGCCGGGCGGCGGTGCGGCCGTGGCTCGCGCGGCTGTTGTGGATGGACCGGGGCGCGGAGGAGTCCTGGCAACGGGGCCGTGAGCGCGACGGATCGAGCCTTTCGGCCTTCTGGGACGGCTGGACGCGGGCGGAGACGCGCCATTTCGCGGCTGATCCGTCGCGTCCTTTCGCGGATGTTCTGGTACGTGAGTGGCAGGAGGGGTACAAGTGGCTGCCCGGAACTCCTGCGACCGCGCGGCAGGATGACTCTGTCACCCACGGTGACCGGCCGTTCCCTCCGTACTGAGCAGTCGGAAATCAGCCTCGAAGGTGCCTCAACTCGGCTTGACCAAGGGGTGGGACAGGTCTTACGTTCTCAATGTGCGGCTTTTCGGAGCCGCCGCAGACGCGAAGCCCCCGGTTGTTCCCCCGTGATCGGGGGCTTCGTTCTGCCCTCTTCGCCGTCTCCCCGGCGCCGCCCCTCACCCAGCGATCACCCTGGGTCACGGTGCGCGCGGGACGGCTGCGCCCTTAGTCGCGCACCCTCTACGCAGGTACGATGCTTCTCGGTGGGGTCAATTCCCGTCCACGACAAGGTGGTTCAGCACGCTTCTGCCGACGGGCGCCCGCCCGGCGGGACATCACGGGGTCATGGTTTGTGGGGGGCCTGATGGACATCGGCACGCAGGGCGCTCAGGCCCCGGCCGATCTCGCGTGGGTGCGTGCTGTGGACGCCTACACCATGGGGGCGTATCCACAGGCGGAGGAGGAGTTCCGGGAGGCCGTACGGCTCGATCCCGCGATGGCCGACGGCTGGCTCGGGTTGCACGCGCTGCGGGTCGACACCACGACCGCGCTGCTGCACATGTACCGCCACCGTGACCGCTTCGGCGAGCAGCGCTCCCGCCACCGCCGCACGCTCAACTCCTGGTACTGGCTGGGCTGGTGGGTGCAGCCCGTGCTGGAGAGCCGGCGCGATCTGCTGCTCGCGCACGCCTCGCACTGGCTCGACGGCCGGCACGTGCCGGAGCTGGACCGGGCGCTCGCCGGGCTGCCGCCCGTGGACGCCGATCCCCATGTGCGCTTCCTGCACGCCTGCCGTGCCTATCTGGTCAAGGACTGGGACCAGTTGGTGCGCCACACCGAATCCCTCGTCAACGACCCGCTGTTGGGTATCGAGGCGGGCCTCTTCGGCGGTATGGCACGCGTCCGGCTGGAGATGTACGGACAGGCCGAGCCGCTGCTCTCGACGTCCCTGATGCGCTGTCGCAGCGAGCAGCCGCAGCGCAAGGAGCTGCGCTACTGGCTGGCCCGCGCGCACGAGGGGACCGGGCGCAGCGCGGCGGCGCTGCCGCTGTACCGGGCCGTGCACCGTATCGACCCCACCTTCATGGACACCGCGGCCCGGCTCGCGGCGATCACCGACTCCGACGGGTACGACGGGGCGGACGACTCGGTGGGGCTCGCGTCGGTCGCGCTGGCCGGCTTCGGCCAGGACGCGGTGGACGCGGCGGCCGACGGCGAGTACCCGCAGGCCCCCGACCCGCGGCCGGGAGTCGATGCGCAGTCCCCGTTCGGCGCGGGGGTTCCGGTGAACCCGAAGGACGCGGCCGATCCGGCGGACGGGATACGGGAGAAGGCCCGCGTACCCGCGCAGCCCGCTCCCCCGCAGTTCCCCGACCGCCCCACGGATCCGGCCCTCCTCGCCGAGGCACTGGCGGAGCTGGAGCGGATGGTCGGCCTGGAACCGGTCAAGCGGCAGGTCAAGGCGTTGTCGGCACAGCTCAACATGGCGCGGTTACGGGCCGGTCAGGGACTGCCCGTCCAGCCGCCCAAACGTCACTTCGTCTTCTCCGGCCCCTCGGGCACCGGCAAGACAACCGTCGCGCGCATCCTCGGCCGGGTCTTCTACGCGCTCGGCCTGCTCGGCGGCGACCATCTGGTGGAGGCCCAACGGGCCGATCTGGTCGGCGAGTTCCTGGGCCAGACGGCGGTGAAGGCGAACGAGCTGATCGACTCGGCGATCGGCGGCGTGCTGTTCGTCGACGAGGCGTACAGCCTCGCCAACTCCGGTTACAGCAAGGGCGACGCGTACGGCGACGAGGCCCTCCAGGTGCTGCTGAAGCGCGCCGAGGACAACCGCAACCATCTCGTGGTGATACTGGCCGGCTACCCGGAGGGCATGGACCGGCTGCTCGCCACCAATCCCGGACTCTCCTCCCGCTTCACGACGCGCGTCGACTTCCCCAGTTACCGCCCCCTCGAACTGACCGCGATCGGCGAGGTGCTGGCCGCCGAGAACGACGACGTGTGGGACGAGGAGGCGCTGGACGAGCTGCGCAGCATCAGCGGCCATGTGGTCGACCAGGGATGGATCGACGAGCTGGGCAACGGCCGCTTCCTGCGCACGCTGTACGAGAAGAGCTGCGCGTACCGCGATCTGCGGCTCTCGGGCTACAGCACCACACCGGGACGCGACGATCTGGCCACGCTGCGGCTGCCGGATCTGATGCAGGCGTACGGCGAGGTGCTGTCGGGCCGGGGCCCGGTGGACCGCGGCCGGGGGCCGGGGGATCCGCCGGGCCTCTGAGCGGACCGGCCGGTCCTCGGGCGCCGGACGCCCGAGAACCGGTGCGCCCGGACGCCCGTGAACCGGTGCGCCCGGACGCCCGTGAACCGGTGCGCTCAGTGCGCGAGGACCTGCTCCGAAGGGTCGGGCGGGCCCGACGTACCGCCGGTGCGCAGGGGCACCGGCCGCGTCGCCTCCCGGTGGGACGGGTCCCGTACCTCGCCGACGAGCGTTTCCAGTACGTCCTCCAGCGCGACCAGCCCCAGCACCCGGCCGGAGGCGTCGGCGACCTGGGCGAGGTGCGTCGCGGCCCGGCGCATCACGGTGAGGGCGTCGTCCAGCGGCAGTTCGGCCCGCAGGGTCGTCATCGGCCGCCAGACGTGCTGGGGGACGGCGCGCTCCCGCTCCTCCAGGTCCAGGACGTCCTTGACGTGCACGTACCCCATGAAGACCCCGGCGTTGTCGGCGCAGACCGGGAAGCGGGAGAAGCCGGTGCGCACGGTCAGCTCCTCGATCTCGCGGGGCGTGACGGCGGGCGTCACCGTCACCAGTCCGGCCCGGGTGAGCAGGACGTCGGTGACCGGCCGGGAGCCGAGTTCCAGGGCGTCCTCCAGTCGCTCCTGTTCCGCCGGTTCGAGGAGTCCGGCCTGGCCGGAGTCCTCCACGAGACGGTTGAGCTGTTCGCTGGTGAAGACGGCCTCCACCTCGTCCCTGGGTTCGACGCCGAAGGCCCGCAGGACCAGCGTGGCGCAGGCGCCGAGGGCGGCGGTGACGGGGCGGCAGAGCCGGGCGAAGCCGACGAGGCCGGGGCTGAGCCAGATCGCGGTCTTCCCGGGCGCGGCCATGGCGAGATTCTTCGGGACCATCTCGCCGATGACGAGGTGGAGGAAGACGACCGCGGCGAGGGCGACGAAGAAGCCCAGCGGATGGATGAGGCCCTCGGGGACATGCGCCGCGTGGAAGACCGGTTCGAGGAGATGCGCCACGGTGGGCTCGGCGACGGCGCCGAGCGTCAGGGAGCAGATGGTGATGCCGAACTGCGCGGCGGCCATCATCTGCGGAAGATTCTCCAGGCCGTGCAGCACCTGCCGGGCGCGCGCCGATCCCTGGGCGGCCAGCGGCTCGATCTGGCTCCGGCGTACGGAGACGAGCGCGAACTCGGCTCCGACGAAGAATCCGTTGGCGAGGACGAGGAGGACGGCGAAGAGAAGCTGCAGGACGCTCACCGGGCCGCCTCCGCCCTCGCCGGGGCGGGTGCGGGTGCGGCTGTCGGGGCCGTGGCAGCGGCCGAAGCCGGGACCTTGACCGTGGTGGGCCGCCGGGCCGGTACGGCCGCCGGTGCCGGGACGTCGCCGGTGCGCACCAACCGGACACGCTCGGCCCGGTAGCGCCCGACCTGCCGGACGGAGAGCCGCCAGCCCGGCAGCTCCGCGCGGTCGCCCGGTGCGGGGATACGCCCCAGCAGGTCGGCGACCAGTCCCGCCACCGTCTCGTACGGCCCGTCCGGGACTTCGAGCCCTATCCGCTGGAGGGTCAGGACCCGGCAGCTGCCCTCGGCGTCCCACGTGGGACGCCCGTCGTCGGTGGCGACGGAGGCGAGTTCGGGGCGCCCGTCGCCCTCGCTGTCGTGCTCGTCGAGGACCTCGCCGACCAGTTCCTCGATGATGTCCTCAAGGGTGACGACCCCGGCCGTACCGCCGTACTCGTCGACGACCACGGCGATCGGCTGCTCGCTGCGCAGCCGCTCCAGGAGCTGCTGTACGGGCAGCGTCTCGGGTACGAGCTGGGCCTGCACGGAGATCCGGCCGACCGGCACCCGCTGCCGCTCGCGCTCGGGGACGGCGAGCGCGTCCTTGAGGTGGGCCATGCCGACGATCTCGTCGATGCGCTCCCGGTAGACGGGGAAGCGTGACAGGCCGGTGGCGCGGGTCAGGTTGAGGACGTCGGCCGCGGTGGCGTCCGACTGGAGGGCTATGACCTTCACGCGCGGGGTCATGACGTGCTGCGCGGTGAGGTGGCCGAGGGACAGGGTCCGTACGAACAGATCAGCGGTGTCCTGTTCGAGCGCGCCGGCCAGTGCGGAGTGCCTGGCCAGCGAGACCAGCTCACCGGGCGTACGGGCCGAGGCCAGCTCGTCGGTCGGCTCGACGCCGAACAGCCGCACCAGCCGGTTGGCCACCCTGTTGAGCAGGGTGATGACGGGCCGGAAGACGGTGGCGAACAGATGCTGGGGTCCCGCGACGAAACGCGCGACCTGCAACGGCCGGGAGACCGCCCAGTTCTTCGGCACGAGTTCGCCGATGACCATCTGGACGGCGGAGGCGAGGAGCACCCCGATCACCACGGCGACACCGGACACGGCCCCTTCGGGGAGGCCCGTGGCGGTGAGAGGGCCGTCGAGCAGCTGGGCGAGCGCGGGCTCGGCGAGCATGCCGACGACCAGTGAGGTGATGGTGATGCCGAGCTGGGTGCCGGAGAGCTGGAAGGAAAGCTCCCGCAGGGCCCGGACGACGGCTCGGGCGCGGCGGTCGCCCGCCGCGGCCGCGCGTTCGGCGTCCGGCCGGTCCACGGTCACGAGACCGAACTCGGCCGCCACGAAGAATCCGTTGGCGAGGATGAGAAGGAATGCCGCGGCGAGCAGCAGAAGGGGGATGGTCATGCCGCCGCCTCTTCGAAGGCGGCGGCGCAGGTACTACCGGATGATCCGTCCATTGCTGGAGGGAGTCACTCCTCGGGTCGCAGGATGCCCCGCGGGCCGGTACGCACGGCCGTCGGATGCGGGGCGGGGCGCACTTGGCGCCTCCGACCCCAGGGTAGCCACTGGGACGACCACCGCAATGTTCACGCGGGACCGTTGTCCGTGGCGGAGTCGGTGGCGGTGTCCTTGCCGGCGTCGGTGGTCGGCTCCGCGGCCGTCCGCGCACCGGTGTCCGTGGCGGTGTCCGTGGCGACGTCGGCGCCGGTGCCGCGCGACTCCACGAGGGCGCGCAGGGCCCGCGCGTCGCGTACGGCCTTCTGCCTGGCGACCCCGGGCTGGATGCCGAGCACGGGCAAGCTGGTGCCGTCGCTCAGGTCGAGGAAGACCCACGGGTCGCCGACCCGCAGATTGACGCGCAGGATCTCGGCCCACTCCAGCCGCCGGACATGGGTGAGGTTGACGACGGTGACGCCCGTGTCGTCGGCGACGACCTTGGGGCGACTCAGCAGGCACAGCACGCCGAAGAAGAGCAGCCCGACGAAGATGAAGCTGACGCGCTCCCCCGCGTTCAGATTCTCCAGCGTCACGGACATGGCCGTGATGACGCAGAGCATGACCGTCCCGACGGACAGCAGGACGGCGCGGGTGCCGTTCGGCCGGAACGTCACGGGCAGGGCGGGCGGGTCGGGGAGCGCGGGGCGGGCGGCCGGCACGGACATCAGGTGTGGTTCCTTCACAGGCGGCAGGCGTGGATGGCCGTGGTGAGGATGGCGCGGGCACCCAGCTCGTACAGATCGTCCATGATTCGCTGCGCCTCCCTGGCCGGGACCATCGCGCGGACGGCGACCCAGCCCTCGTTGTGCAGGGGGGAGATGGTCGGCGACTCCAGGCCGGGCGTCAGGGCGACGGCGCGCTCCAGGTGCTCGGCGCGGCAGTCGTAGTCCATCATCACGTATGTGCGGGCGACCAGGACGCCCTGGAGGCGGCGCAGGAACTGCTGGACCTTCGGTTCGCCGGCGTCCGCGCCGTTGCGGCGGATGACGACCGCCTCGGACTTCATGATCGGCTCGCCGATGACTTCGAGGCCGGCGTTGCGCATCGAGGTGCCGGTCTCCACCACGTCCGCGATGAGCTGTGCGACGCCCAGCTCGATGGCGGTCTCGACGGCGCCGTCGAGGTGGACGACGGAGGCGTCCACACCCTTGTCGGCGAGGTACTTGACGACGATGCCTTCGTAGGAGGTGGCGATCGTCAGCCCGCCGAAGTCGGCGACGGACGTGGCCGTGCCGGGCTTCGCCGCGAAGCGGAAGGTGGAGCGGGCGAAGCCGAGCGGCAGGATCTCCTCGGCGCCCGCGCCGGAGTCGAGCAGCAGGTCACGTCCGGTGATGCCGATGTCGAGACGACCGGAACTCACGTAGATCGCGATGTCGCGCGGGCGGAGGTAGAAGAACTCGACCTCGTTCTCGGGGTCGACCAGGACGAGTTCCTTGGACTCCTTGCGCTGCTGGTAGCCGGCCTCATGGAGCATCGCCGACGCCGCCCCGGAGAGTGAACCCTTGTTGGGGACGGCGATACGCAGCATGGGAGTGGCTTCCTTACCTATGCGTGACAGCGGCGAACGGTGGGCGTCGGGATCCGGACGCGGCTGTGCGCCCGGGGCCGTGGAGTCGTACGTCGATGGGGGTGGTGCTCAGAGATGGGCGTAGACGTCGTCGAGCGAGATCCCGCGCGCGACCATCATCACCTGGACGTGGTACAGCAGCTGCGAGATCTCCTCGGCGGTGGCTTCGGGCCCCTCGTACTCGGCCGCCATCCACACCTCGGCGGCCTCTTCGACGACCTTCTTACCGATGGCATGCACCCCCTTGTCCACCAGTTCGGCGGTACGGGAGGTGCTGGGGTCGCCCGTGGCGGCCTTCTGCTGAAGCTCGGCGAAGAGCTCCTCGAACGTCTTCTTCGGCATGGTGAGGACTAGCCTACGCGGTCCGCTGGAGCCGTCAGCGCCAGGGTTCGGCGACCGTACGCAGGGTGGCTGCCGTGGCGACGGCGGCGGTGACGGCCTCGTGCCCCTTGTCCTCGCGGGAGCCTTCGAGTCCCGCCCTGTCCAGCGCCTGTTCCTCGGTGTCGCAGGTCAGCACGCCGAACCCGATCGGTACGCCGGTGTCGATCGAGACCTTCGTGAGGCCCTGGGTGACTCCCTGGCACACGTAGTCGAAGTGCGGGGTCCCGCCGCGGATGACGACGCCGAGCGCGACGACGGCGTCGTAGCCACGGTCGGCGAGGACCTTGGCGACGACGGGCAGTTCGAAGCTGCCGGGGACCCTGAGCAGGGTCGGCTCGTCGATGCCCAGTTCACGCAGGGCGCGCAGGGCGCCGTCAACGAGTCCGTCCATGACCTTCTCGTGCCACAGGGCCGCGATGACCGCCACCCGCAGGTCGCCGCAGTTGCGGACGGACAGTTCGGGTGCACCCTTGCCGCTCATGTCTCTCCTGTTGTTCCGGTGTCTCGATGTGGGCTGGTGGTACTACTGATTGCCGCAGGCCGACGCGGCCGCCGGGTCGAGCCAGGGCAGTTCGTGCCCCATCCGGTCCCGCTTGGTGCGCAGGTACCGCAGGTTGTGCTCCCCCGCCTGGACGGGCATGGGCTCGCGGGCGATCACGTCGAGACCGTGCCGCTCCAACGCCTCGACCTTGTCGGGGTTGTTGGTCATCAGCCGCAGGCTGCGGACCCCGAGGTCTTCGAGGATCCGCGCCCCGGCGGCGTAGTCGCGCGCGTCGGCGGGCAGGCCGAGTTCCAGGTTGGCGTCGAGGGTGTCGCGCCCGCGCTCCTGGAGCTCGTACGCGCGCAGCTTGGACAGCAGGCCGATACCGCGTCCCTCGTGGCCGCGCAGATAGACGACGACACCCCGGCCGGCTTCCCTGACGCTCCGCATCGACGCCTGGAGCTGCGGGCCGCAGTCGCAGCGCTGCGAGGAGAAGATGTCGCCGGTCAGGCACTCGGAGTGGACCCGGACGAGTACGTCGGCGCCGTCGCCGATGTCGCCGTGGACGAGGGCGACATGCTCGACGCCGTCGACGGTGGACCGGTAGCCGTACGCGGTGAACTCGCCGAACGCCGTGGGCAGGTGGACCTCGGCCTCGCGTCGGACGGTGGGCTCCGCCGTACGCCGGTACGCGATCAGGTCCTCGATGGAGATGATCGTCAGGCCGTGCTTGCGCGCGAACGGGATCAGCTCCGGCAGCCGGAGCATCACCCCGTCCTCGCCCGCGATCTCGACGATCGCCCCGGCCGGACGCAGCCCCGCGAGGCGCGCCAGGTCGACCGCCGCCTCGGTGTGGCCGTCGCGTGCGAGCACCCCGCCCGGCTTGGCGCGCAGCGGGAAGACATGGCCGGGGCGCACGAAGTCGCCGGGCTCGGCCGCGGCGCCCGCGGCGAGCAGGCGCAGTGTGGTGGCGCGGTCGGCGGCCGAGATGCCGGTGGTGACGCCGTGGGCCGGTCCCGCGTCGACGGAGACGGTGAAGGCGGTCCGCATCGACTCGGTGTTGTGGTCGACCATCTGCGGCAGTTCGAGCCGGTCCAGCTCCGTGCCCTCCATGGGGGCGCAGATCAGTCCGCGGCACTCGCTCATCATGAAGGCGACGATCTCGGGCGTCGCCTTCTCGGCGGCGATCACCAGGTCGCCCTCGTTCTCGCGGTCCTCGTCGTCGACGACCACGACGGGACGGCCCGCCGCGATGTCCATGATCGCCCGCTCCACGGGGTCGAGGGCGAAGTCCTCGATGTTGTCGGTGGAGTACCAGGTGGGCTGTGCTGTCATGCTGCTGCTCCTTCCAGAGCCGGGGCGGCCGCGCGGGTGCGCTGCCACCAGTCGCGCAGTCCCCACAGGACGAGGCCGAGGTAGACGACGTACACGAAGCCGGAGAAGGCGAGTCCGCTGCTGAAGGCGAGCGGTACGCCGACGAGGTCGACCAGGAGCCAGGCGAACCAGAACTCGACCAGGCCGCGCGCCTGGGCGACCATCGCGGCGAGGGTGCCGACGAAGATGTACGCGTCGGGCCAGGGGTTCCAGGACAGGTCGGGTACGGCGGTGAAGAGGCCGCCGACGGCGAGGGTGCCGACGGCCGTGCCGCCGAGGAGCAGCCAGCGCTCGGGCCAGGTGGCGAACCGGACGGCGATGGTGCCGTCCTGCGCCTGCTGCCGGCCGCGCTGCCACATCCGCCAGCCCCACAACGCCACGCCGATGACGAGGAGTTGCTTGCCGACGCCGCCGCTGAGGTGTGCCGAGGCGTAGGCGGCGACGAGGATGAGGCCGGACAGGAACTGCGCGGGCCAGGTCAGGATCGAGCGCCGCCAGCCGAGCGCGAGGGCGATCAGGCCGATGGAGTTGCCGATCATGTCGGACCAGATGATGTGCTGGCCGAAGGCGGTGAACGCCTCGGCGTTCAGCCAGTCCACGGCCGGCCAGGACGACGGGGCGCTCATCGGACCGGCTCCTCGGTGGCCGGGGCGGGGAAGGCCAGCAGCCGCTCCACGTACTTGGCGATGACGTCGACCTCCAGGTTGACCGGGTCGCCGGGCTCCTTGATGCCGAGGGTGGTCAGCGCGAGGGTGGTGGGGATGAGGCTGATGGTGAAGTAGTCGGCTCCCGCGTCGACCACCGTGAGGCTGACGCCGTCGACGGTGATGGAGCCCTTCTCGACCACGTAGCGGGTGAGGTCGGCGGGGAGCGAGACCTTGACGATCTCCCAGTGCTCGGACGTCTCGCGGTCCACGACCGTGCCGGTGCCGTCGACATGGCCCTGGACGATGTGTCCGCCGAGCCGGCCGCCGACGGCCATGGGCCGCTCCAGGTTGACCCGGGAACCGGGTACGAGCGCGCCGAGGCTGGAGCGGCCCAGCGTCTCGGCCATGACGTCGGCGGTGAACTCGCCATCGGCGAGGTCGACGACGGTGAGGCAGACACCGTTGACGGCGATCGAGTCACCGTGCTTGGCGCCTTCGGTGACGGCGGGGCCGCGCAGACGGAAGCGGGAGGAGTCGCCGAGGTTCTCGACGGCGGTGACCTCACCCAGTTCTTCGACGATTCCGGTGAACACTCAACGCTCCTTGGGAGTTGACACGGCCGCGGTGCTCGCGGCTGCGGCACGTTCGGGTGCGGCACGTTCGGGTGTGGCGGTGACGCGCAGATCGGGGCCGACGCGTACGGTCTCGGTCATCCGCAGGCGCAACGCCTGTGTGAGCGTGGTGATTCCGGCGTCGCCCAGAGCGGCGGGGCCGGCGCCCAGCAGGACGGGCGCGAGATAGCCGACGACCTTGTCGACGGCCCCGGCCGTGACGAAGGCCCCGGCCAGCGTGGGGCCGCCTTCGAGGAGTACGGAGCGGACGCCGCGCGCGTGCAGGTCGGCGAGGAGCGCGGGGACGGACAGCCCCCGCTCGGCACGGGGCAGCCGTACGACGTCCACCGGTTCCTCGCGGGGCCCCGCGGCCTTGAGGTGCGTCGTGTCCGCGTCTTCGGCGACGGCGATCAGCGTGGGCGCGGCGCCGTCCAGGACGCGCGCTCCCGGCCGTACGGCGGTGGCCTCGGTGTCGACGACGACCCGCAGGGGCTGGACGGCGCCGTCGGCGCCCCGGACCGCGAGGTGCGGGTCGTCGGCGCGCGCGGTGCCCGAGCCGACGACGACGGCGTCGGCCTCGGCGCGGAGCCGGTGGACGTCGGCGCGGGACTCGGCGGAGGTGATCCAGCGGCTGGTGGAGTCGGCCGCCGCGATCCGGCCGTCGAGCGTGGCGGCGTACTTCCACAGGACGTAGGGGCGGCCGAGCCGTACGGAGGTGAGCCAGGCGGCGTTGCCGGCCTCGGCCTCCTCCGCGAGCAGGCCCCGCTCGACGCGGACGCCGGCCGTCCGCAAGGTGTCGGCGCCGCCGGTGGCCCGCGGATTCGGGTCGGCGACCGCGTACACGACACGGGCGATCCCGGCCTCGACGAGCGCCCGGGCGCAGGGGCCGGTGCGGCCGGTGTGGTCGCACGGTTCGAGGGTGACGTAGGCGGTGCCGCCGCGGGCCCGGTCGCCGGCCGCGCGCAGGGCGTGGATCTCGGCGTGCGGGCCGCCGGCCCGCTGGTGGAATCCCTCACCGGCCCGCTGTCCCGCGGCGTCGAGGATCACGCATCCGACAACCGGATTGGGGCTGGTGGCGCCGAGCGCGCGGGCGGCGAGCGTGATGGCTCGACGCATGGCGTCCGTGTCGGCCGTGGTGGTGGCCACCGGGTCCTCCTGCCTCTGGGGCACGGACTCCGGGGCCTGTCGATGAGGACAGAGAAACGGGTGACGCACACGGCAACGCCGAAGCCAGGAACGCGAATCGTCCGAGGACGATCCGCCGACGACGGCATACCGATGACGGCCCGCCGCGCACTGCCTCCCATCCGGACTTTCACCGTCGGTCCAGGAGTTTCACCTGGTCAACCGGCCGCTGGAAGCGGTCGGGTCGCGGACTGTAACCGCCGGTTCGGAATTACACCGACCCCGGAGTGCGCTGCTGCTGGTACGGAACCAGTGTGCCACGCCTGATCGTCGGCCATCCGGGCCCGATGTGTGCGCTGGATCACAGACGGTGGTCGCGTGGCGACCCGGCGGGCGGTCGGCGGTGGGGTTCGGGACCGGGTCCGGACGTGGTTCGGGCGCCCGGTGGGCGTGGGTTCGCACCCTGTCGTCCCGTGGTGCGTCACACGCTGGCAGGCTTGGGCCATGGCAACAATCCTCGTGACCGGTGGTACGGGAACACTCGGCAGACAGGTCGTGGACCGGCTGCGCACGGACGAGCACAACGTCCGGGCGCTGAGCCGCAGTTCAGAGCCGTACGCCGTCGATCTGCGCGACGACGACAGCAGGGGTCTCGACGAGGCGTTAAAGGGGGTGGACGTGGTCGTCCACTGCGCGTCCTCGCCGCGCGGCGGGGACGACAGGGCGGCGGCGCATCTGGTGGAGTCGGCGGTACGCGCGGAGATTCCGCATCTCGTCTACGTCTCGATCGTCGGGGTCGACCGCCTGCCGCTCGGCTACCACCGGACGAAGAGGATCGTCGAGCGGATAGTCGAGGATTCGGGGCTCGGCTGGACGATTCTGCGCACGACCCAGTTCCACGACCACGTGCTGCGGATGCTGGAGGGCGCGACGAAACTGCCGGTCGCGGCCCTGCTGCCCGCGGAGGTGAGCCTTCAGCCGGTCGGCTCGGCGGAGGTCGCGTCCCGGCTGGCGGACCTGGCCACGCGTCCGCCGTCGGGCCGGGTTGCCGACCTCGGCGGTCCCGAGGTCCGGACGGTGCGGGATCTGGCCGACGCCTATCTGCGGGCGACCGGGCACAAGCGGCGGCTGCTGACGATGCCGCTGTTCGGGAAGGCGTACGCGGGCTATCGCCGGGGCGATCAGCTGACGCCCGAACGGGCCGTGGGCAAGGAGACGTTCGAGGACTTCCTGGCCACGCGGAAGGTGTGAGGGCGGGCGGGGCGAAGCGCGGGCGGAGTTCATGAACATGTGACACAACTCTCCGCCGACGCCTCGTCGGCCGGTGTCGAACCGGCGTCGGACCGGGCCCAGGACCGGCGTCGGACCGGCCCCGGTGGCGTGAGACCCGTGTCGGACCGGCTTCGGACCGATCTCAGACCGGTGGCGGGAAGAGGTCGTTCTGGGCCGCGTCCCGCGCCGTCAGCAGCGCTCCCCGCAGCACCGCCGCACCGCCCAGCGGGCTCGCCACGACCTCCGTACGCAGGGGGGACATCTCCGCCAGACGCGCCTCGACACGGGAGGCCAGTGCCGTACCGCCCGCGTGACCGACCTCGCCACCCAGGACCACCCGCCCCGGGTCGAGTACGGCGCTGATGGCCGCGGCGCCGACCGCGAGGCGCCCGGCGAGGGCGTCGAGGAAGGCGTCGCCCGCCGCGCCCGCCGTGAGGGCGGCGCGGACGACGGCCGCGGCGGGCGGCTCCTGGGGTCCGGCTTCGGCGAACAGACCGTGGCGCTCGGCGAGTTCGCAGATGGCCGCCGAGCCGGCGAGCGTGTGGAACCCGCCGTCGCAGGCGGTCGCCGAGGGCAGCCCCGAGGTCCCGGGCACCGGGAGGAAGCCGATCTCGCCGGCGCCGCCCGAGGCGCCCCGCCGGACCTTGCCGTCCAGGACGAGCGCGGCACCCACGCCGAGGCCCAGCCACAGCAGGACGAAGGTGCTGGGGGCCTGGTCGCGGGCGGCGCCGACGCGCTGTTCGGCGACGGCGGCGAGATTGGTCTCGTTCTCGACGAGGACGGTGGCGGGCAGGCGCTCCTGGAGCGCGGCGACAAGTCTTCGGTGCCAGGCGGGCACTCCGCTGGTCTCGCGGAGTTCGCCGGTCACCGGGTCGATCAGGCCGGGCGCGCCGATGCCGACGCTGTGCAGGCGTACGGCGCCGGCCTCGTGGGCCGTGCGCTCCAGCAGGGCCGCCGCGCCCTCGACTGCCGGTTCGACGCCGGTGTCACTGCCGATGGGCAGCACCGCCTCGGCGAGTGTCGCCCCGAGGAGGTCGCTGACGACGACGGCGACGCTCCGCGTCCGTACGTCGAGTGCCGCGAGGTGCGCCCGGTCGGCGACCAGCCCGTACAGCCGCGCGTTGGGCCCGCGGCGCGCGTCCCCCGTCTCGCCGACGATCCTGACCAGGCCGGAGTTCTGGAGCCGATCCACGAGGTCGGCGACGGTGGGCCGGGAGAGCCCGGTGAGTGTCTTGAGCTGTCCCGCCGTCAACGGGCCTTCTTCCTGGAGCAGTTCCAGGGCGAGGCGGTCGTTGATGGCCCGTGCCGTGCTCGGGGATGCGGCCATGCCTGGATCCTTCCAGATGTCCGGGATCTCTCGCGGACAGTGCCATCTATTTATCATGCAGGGTTCCTGATAGTTTACTGCCGCACTGTTGGACTGGCGTCACCGCGCCGCACGGGGAGGACGAGACGCAATGCCGACTGGACCACCGGTCTTCGACAAGCAACGACTGCGCCGGGCACGGTTCGCCGTGGCCGCCGTCTTCTGTGTGCACGGCTCCGTCGCCGGCAGTTTCGCCACCCGGATCCCCTGGATCCAGGACCACGCGTCGCTGAGCGCGGGGCAGTTGGGCCTCGCGCTCGCCTTCCCCGCCATCGGCGCCTCGGTCGCGATGCCGCTGGCCGGCGCGATCAGCCACCGCTTCGGCGCGCGTACGGCGCTGCGCGGGCTGCTCGCCCTGTGGACGCTCTCCCTCACGCTGCCCGCGCTCGCCCCCAATCTGGGGACGCTCTGTCTGGCGCTCTTCGTGTACGGCGCCACCTCGGGCATGGCGGACGTGGCGATGAACGCCCTCGGCGTGGAGATCGAGAACCGGCTCGACAAGTCGATCATGTCCAGCCTGCACGGCATGTGGAGCACGGGCGCGCTGATCGGCTCGGCAGGCGGCACGCTCGCCGCCCATATGGACAGCGACGCACGGGTGCACCATCTGATCGCGGCCACCGTGCTCACGATCGCGGGCCTGATCGCCTGCCGGTGGGTGCTCGACCTGCGCAGCGCGCCGGACGACGAGCCGCCGCCGCGCTTCGCCCTCCCGCCGAGGTCCGCGCTGCTCATCGGCGCGGTCGGCTTCTGCGCGGTCTTCGCCGAGGGCGCGAGTCTCGACTGGTCGGCGGTGTATCTGGAGGACGTACTGGACACATCGCCCGGTCTCGCCGCCGCGTCCACGACAGCCTTCGCGCTGACCATGGCGATAGCGCGGCTCCTCGGCGACCGGATCGTCGACCGCTTCGGCGCGGTGCGGTGCGTCAGGGTGGGCGGCTTCTGCGCCACCCTCGGCGGCGCATCGGTGGTCTTCGCGCCGAATCCGGTGGTCGCGATGAGCGGGTTCGCCCTAGTCGGGCTGGGTGTGGCGGTGGTCGTACCGCTGGCCTTCGCCGCCGCCGGGCGCAGCGGGCCCAACCCGAGCCAGGCCATCGCGGGCGTCGCGACCATCACGTACACGTCCGGGCTGATCGCCCCCTCGGCGATCGGCGCGGTGGCCGACGCGACGTCACTGGTGGTCTCCTTCGGCCTGGTGACCGTACTGGCCTTCGGTCTGGTGCTGGGGGCGAGTGTGCTGAAGACCGGGGACCGGCGTACGGCTCCGGCGGCGGGGGCGCCGGAGCCCGCGCCGTCCATACAGAACGACTGACGTCCGCCGGGTGCTGCGGCGCTTTCGCCGGACGGGCCGCGGGCGCGACCCACGACCCACGACCCGTCCGGCGGACGGATCCGCTCAGGGCGCGATCGAGTCGAGCTGTTCCGCGGCCGGCCGCAGCGCCCAGAGGTCGCCCAGGGGCGGCTCCTCCAGCCGGGGCACGGCGGCCTTCGCCTTCTTGTTTCCGGCGTCGGCCGCCGCGTGGACGATGTCGCTCGCCGCGTACCGGTCGAAGTCCAGCTCCGGATGCGGCCACGGGGCGCTGCCGGTCGCGGCCGGCAGCAGATACTCGACGGCCTTGAACAGGCTCTGGCCGACCGGTCCCTGGTGGTCCCAGAGGTTCACACCGACGTGTTCGCCTATGCCGGCGAGCCGGGTGTGGGCGACCAGCGAGAACGTCGAGTAGTGATAACTACGGGTGCGGGCCAGTTCCTGCGGCTGGGTGCCGTCGCCCCCGATCTGGGTGTCGATGCGCTTCGCCCGCGCGTCCTTGACGATCTTGCGGGCGAGCGTCTTGTCGCCGGTGGCGAGGGCGAGACCGGCTACCTGCATGTCCATGAAGGTGCCGTGGTTGTTCTGGGCCGCCGACTCCTCCTTGCCGAAGGGGGAGTTGACGAGCCAGTCGAGGAAGTCCTTGTTCCAGGCCCGCATGGCGGTGCGATCGGCCTTGGTCCAGCCCGGAGCGCCGGTCTCCAGGACCGCGAGCGCGTCGAGCACGCTGGTGTACTGCTGTGAGAAGTCGATGATCCCGATCGCGCGGCCTTCATACTTGCACGGGATGAACTGCCCGTGGTTCAGATTCGGGTTCATGCGCGTCGCCGGGTCGAGGAACCAGGTGCGCAGAATGGTGGCCGCGTGCTCGGCGTACTTCTTGTCGCCCGTGTAGTACCAGGCGAGGCTGAGGCTGGTGGTGGAGTTGAAGACCTTCCCGATGTCGGGGCGGTCGGTGCCCGTGTCGACCTCGGGATTGCGCTCGCCGTCGCGCTGGACGTACGGGCAACCCCTGGGGTTCTCCTCGGTCCTGGGCTGCGACGGCCACCAGTACGGTGCCTGGCTGAGGTAGTCGTGCCGGTCGCCGCTGGGGGCCGGCTCGGGTTTGTCGGTGACGGTCCAGGGGCCCTGGTTCAGCCACTTGTCGGCGGCGGCGGTGAGTTGGCGCACCGTCGTGCGCAGTGCGGGGTCGCCCCGGTCGAGTCGGGCCTTGGCCTCGCGCATGCGCTGCCCGTCGATGACGACCGTGGCGGGGGCCTTGCCGGCGTCGCCGTGCCGGGCTTCGCCGGCGGACGAGGACGTCGCGGGCACGACGACCGCGGCCAGCGCCGCCGAGACGGCGAGCAGGGCGCCGAGGCGCCGTCGGGTTCTGCTCCTCATCGAGCACTCCCATCATGTACGTGAATGATGTTCATGAACAAGACCGTGCGAGCTGTGAGCGTAGAGGTACCCGACTCCAACGGACAATGCCCTGGACGCGATTCAGGTAGCAGAACCTCCAAGGGGAGGCGATCCAGGGCCGGCCGACAGCAGGCCCTACCATGACCTGATCTTTTCGGCCCGGTATTCGTTCGGCCCTGTATTCGGAAGTGGAGCCACCCTCATGAAGCTCGGTGTGCGCTGGACCCTGCACGGCGACGGGCGCACGCCGGCGCCCGGCGCCGTCGTACGCCCCGATGAACGGCTCTCCTGGCCCCGTACGGCCGGACTCGGCGCCCAGCACGTGGTGGCGATGTTCGGCGCGTCGTTCGTCGCGCCCGTCCTGATGGGGCTCGACCCCAACCTCGCGATCATGATGTCCGGCGTCGCGACGATCATCTTCCTGCTGGCCACGCGGGGCCAGGTGCCGAGCTATCTCGGCTGCTCGCTCTCCTTCGTGGGGGTCGCCGCCACCATCCGGGCGTCCGGCGGCGACAGTGCCACCGTGACCGGCGCGGTCTTCGTCGTCGCCGTCACGCTCTTCCTCTCGGGGCTGGCGGTGCGGCGCTTCGGAGCCCGGATCATCCACGCCGCGATGCCGCCGGTCGTGACGGGCGCGGTCGTGATGCTCATCGGGTTCAATCTGGCGCCGGTCTCCGCCAAGACGTACTGGCCGCAGGATCAGTGGACCGCGCTGCTGGTGATGGTGTTCACCGCGCTGGCCGTGGTCTGTCTGCGCGGCTTCTGGTCGCGTATCGCGATCTTCCTCGGTCTGCTCTTCGGGTACGGCGTCTCCTGGCTCTTCGACCGGGTCTTCGGCAAGATCCACTCCCCCGCGGGCGGCGCCGAGGCAGTGGACCACTGGCGTCTTGACCTGTCCCTGGTGGGGAAGGCCGACTGGATAGGTCTGCCCGACTTCCACGCACCGAGCTTCGAGTGGTCGGCGATCCTGGTCGCGCTGCCGGTCGTGATCGCGCTGATCGCGGAGAACGCCGGGCATGTGAAGGCCGTTGGCGAGATGACCGGCGATTCGCTCGACGGAAAGCTGGGCACGGCGATCGCCGCGGACGGCGCCGCCTCGATGCTCTCCACCGCCGTCGGCGGACCGCCCAACACCACGTACTCCGAGAACATCGGCGTGATGGCCGCGACCCGGGTGTACTCGACCGCGGCGTACTGGGCCGCCGCCGGATTCGCCCTCCTCTTCGGGCTCTGCCCGAAGTTCGGCGCCGTCGTGGCCGCGATCCCCGGCGGGGTGCTGGGCGGGATCACCGTCATCCTCTACGGCATGATCGGTCTCCTCGGCGCGCAGATCTGGATCAACGCCGGGGTGGATCTGCGCAATCCGCTGAACCTGGTACCGGCGGCGGCGGGCATCATCATCGGTGTCGGCGGCGTCAGCCTGAAGTTCACCGACAGCTTCGAGCTCAGCGGGATCGCGCTCGGCACGCTCGTGGTCATCATCGGCTACCACGTGCTGCGCGCCTTCGCCCCGCCGCATCTGAAGGGCGACGGGCCGCTGCTCGACTCCGGCACGTCCACCTACGACGACGGTGACAAGGAGCGCTGACCGGGCCGGGCCACGGCGTGTGCCGCACCCCGACCGCACCCCGACCACGCGCCCGGACGGCCACCGCTCAGTCCTCCGGCAGCTCCACCGGCGCGATGTCGTCGTACACGTCCCCCGGCCCCGGATTCGTCGCGTCCGTGGCGCCGCCGAAGTGGGTCAGCACGCCCCACACGGCGTTCAGCGCGGTCTGTACGGCGCCCTCCGCCCACCCCGCCGTCCACGAGATGTCGTCACCGGCCAGGAAGATCCCGCGCTTGTCCGCGGGCAGCCGGTCCTGCATGAAGTGGGTGAACAGGCGGCGCTGGTAGCGGTAGTGGCCGGGCAGGTTCGCCTTGAACGCGCCCATGAAGTACGGCTCGTTCTCCCACGAGACCGTCACCGGGCTGCCGATGATGTGCCGGCGGATGTCCACCTTCGGATAGATCTCGCCGAGCGACTTCAGCATGACCTCCATCCGCTCGTTCGCCGACAGCGGCAGCCACTTCAGGCTGTCGTCGCACCAGGTGTAGGAGAGGCAGATGACGGCCGGCTTGTCGGGGCCGTTGTCCAGGAGGTAGGTGCCGCGCGTCATCCGGTCGGTGAGGGTCATCGACATCGTGTCGCGGCCGGTCGGCTCGCCCCGGTCGTCAAGGGCCTCGTCCCGCCAGAACGGCCGGTCCACCGGCACGAACAGCTTGGACGACTCCATGTAGTGGGTGCGCTCCATCGCCGTCCAGTGGTCGATCGGGAAGAGCGAGTCGGCGCAGTCGATCTTCGACAGCAGCAGCCAGGACTGCGCGGTGAAGACGGCGGCGCGGTAGGTGCGGATGTCCCCCGAGGCGTCGGTGACGGTGATCCGGTCGCCCGCCGTGCGGTGCAGCCGGGTCACGGCGCCGCGCGGCTCGCCGCCGTGCAGGGAGGAGAGCGAGGTGCCGAGCGGCCAGTGCGTGATCTTGGCGGGCTCGCGGTCCCAGAGGCGCAGCGGCAGTTGCTGGCTGCCGCCGACGATGCCGCGGTGGTGGTCGTCGGCCTCGGAGTAGACGACGCGCAGGATCTCCAGGATGGAGTTGGGGAAGTCGGTGTCCCAGCCGCCGGTCCCGAAGCCGACCTGGCCGAAGATCTCCCGGTGCCGGAAGGACTTGAAGGCGTCGGAGTCGCAGAGGAAGCCGTAGAAGGTCTGGTTGTCGAGCTTCTCCACCAGCCGCGCCCAGATCTCCCGGATGCGTGGCACGTCGCGCTCGCGCATGGCGCGGTTCATGTCGGAGAAGTCGGCGCCCTCCTCCAGGCAGGTGTTCCAGGCGGCCATGACGTCGCGGTAGACCTGCGGCAGGTCGTCGATCGTCTCGGCGTAGTGCGACTCGCCCTTGAGGTCCACGACGGTCGAAGGGGTGCCGGGGGAAAGCGGGTTGGGGAACGGCTCGGTGACCAGGCCCACCAGGTCGATGTAGTGCTGGAGCGCGGTGGACGACGGCGGGAAGCGCATCGCGCCCATCTCGGCGGTCAGTTCGGGGTCGCAGCCGTCGAAGCCGACGGTGCGCAGCCGGCCCCCGATCCGGTCGGCCTCGTACACGACCGGCCGCAGGCCCATCTTCATCAGTTCGTACGCGGCGACGATGCCGGAGAGACCCCCGCCGATGACCGCGACCTCGGCGCCGTGCTCGGTGGCCGGGATCTGGCCGATACCGGCGGGGTGGGCGAGGTAGTCGTCGTAGGCGTACGGGAAGTCCGGACCGAACATGGTGATCGGCGGCAGGCCGGCCGGCGGCTGTGCCTCGGGGTGCTGGACGGAGGTGGGCACCGTGGACGTCATGGGGTACGGACTCCTTGCGGGGAAAGGCCTGTCTCTTATACACATCTCCGAG
>NZ_JARJHW010000095.1:0-27226 GCF_040560175.1 Streptomyces panacea | reverse complement strand
GCGGCCCCCACCACCCAGGCGATCTCCGCGACGAGCCAGGGACCGTCCGGCCCTGCCGGACCGATCGTCGCCTGCACCGTCCCCACCAACCGCCCCTGCCCCACGCCCTCTTCGCCCTCCCGGAGCCGGATCACCCAGTTGCACCAGGAGACGGCCGGATCGGCGGGCCCGGCGGCCATGCGCGCATAGCGTGAGCGCAACGCGTCGGCGGTCGCCGGCTCGCCGCCGATGAAGGTGTGCAACGCGGGGTCGGACAGCACCTCCGCCATCTCCCGCGCGTGCTCCACCCGTTGCGGCACCAGCACCAGCCGCTCCGTACCGATGACTTCCGCCTCGACGCGGCTCACCCCGGCGCCGCCCACTCCACGTTCTCCATGTGACTCATAGTGACATCGACCACTGACAATCGGTCGCGCACCGGTCGGACCCGGGTCAGAGCCACCGTGCCGCGTCGGTGCCCCACATCGACGGCGGACCGGCCCAATCACCGGGCCCGCCCTCGTACTCGACCGGCGACCGGACATACCGCAGTTGGCCGTACGGCGAGGGTGTGCCGGCCATCCACGGCCCGGGGTCGTTCGGCTCCGCACCCTCACTGGTGGGCTCCGGCCGGATGTCGTGCGTCAGCCACGACGCGGTGCCCGCGAGTGAGAGCCGCAGATGCCGGCCCGCCCCGTCGCGCTGACGCTCGGTGAGCGCGCGCAGGATCGCCGCGGCGAGGAGATAGCCGGTGCTGTGGTCGAGTGCCTGCGCGGGCAGTACCCCGGGCATCCGCCGCCCGGACCGCCGCGCCACCAGCTCGGCGGCGGCCAGGGAGCAGACCCCCACGCTCGCCCGCGCCAACTGCCGTACGGGCAGCCGTGACGGCAGCACGCCCGGCGCGGGTACGTACGTCACCAGCCCCGCCGATTCCGGGGCGCCCCCGAGGGCGCTCCAGGCGTGCGCGGTCGCCGCGTCGATGTGCTGTGCCACGGACGACGCTCCTTCCGGTCCTGTCAGTGGCGGATGCCAGAATTTCCATCATGTCTCTCACCGACCTGACTTTCGACCGCTGGCGCGCCCTGGACCGGGACGCCGCGCGGCACCACGCGCGAGAAGCGGCGCGGCGGGTGGACGGCCGGCTGGTCGAGTTCGACGGCGCGCCGCACCTCGGCGGTGTGCTGCACCGCGCGGTGATCGAGCGCGGGGGACAGCGGTTCGCCCTGATACCCGGCGGCGAGGTGACGGTGGGATTCGACCTGGACGCCTGGCGGCCCCTGCCGGAGCAGCTCGACTCGTACCGGACGGAGAGCCTGGCCGGCGGATTCGGCTTCGACGACGACCTCGTCGGCCATCTCGCGCGGTGTCTCAGCCCGAGGCGTACGGCCACGGTGCCCACCGTGCTGATGGCGGTGGAGCCGCTGGAGCTTGCCGAGGACGCCGAGTCCGGCGCGGAGTTCCTGACGGGGCCGGGCCTGCGGCTGCCCGGTCCCGACGAGTGGGAACACGCCTGCGGGGCGGGCGCGGAGACGTTGTTCCGCTGGGGCTCCGCCTGCCCGCTGGACCTCTCCCCGTACGGCGGCCAGGACGATTCGGCCGGTCTTCGGCACCGGCCGAACGCCTTCGGTCTGCGCATGGCCCGTGACGTCTACGAGGCGGAAGCGACGTCCGATCCGGGGTCGGTCTACGGCGGAGACGGTGGCGAGGCGGTCTGCGGTGGCTACGGCGCCTTTCTGGCATGGCTGCCCCTGGCGACCGCCAACCGCAATCCCGGCATGGCCGAATTCCTCAACGGCCCCGAGGGCGAGGACTTGAGCGACGAGTTCGGCGTCCGTCCCGTCCTCGACCTCAGCTGAACGGCGCGCACCTCCCGTCCCGCTTGAAGATCCGATCAATCGCGGTGGCCGATTCGCGTTGCCCGCACCCCTGTTGAGGGCTGTAGGGGCCAGGGGAGAGGGCAAGGGGGACATTTTGTCATGGAGGAAAACTAATCTTCGGATAGTTCAGCGCCGACCCTTGACCCCCCTATACCTCCGATGTTCACTACGCCTGACGATGCCGCCGCCTCGTCGTAAATCACCGCTTCGCTCAGCCAGCGCCTCCGGGCGCCCCGAGAGAGGACCGGATCGTGCGTCTTGTGTCCCGCGCCCTGATCGCGCTCGTCCTGGCGGCCATGTCGCTCGTCGCCGTACCGCAGGCTCCACCCGCCCAGGCGGTCCCCGCCCAGTCCGCCGCCCGGGCCGCAGCCCCGGCCACCAACCGGGCCGCCGCCGCGCCCCTGACCAAGGTCCTGGTCTTCTCCAAGACCGCCGGGTTCCGGCACTCGTCGATCCCGGCGGGCATCGCCGCCGTCCAGCGGCTCGGCGCCGCCAACGGGTTCACCGTCACCGCCACGGAGGACGCCGGCGCGTTCACGACCGCCAACCTGGCGCAGTACCAGGCGGTGATCTGGCTCTCCACCACCGGCGACGTACTGAACGCCACGCAGCAGACCGCCTTCGAGTCCTACGTCGCGAGCGGCGGCGGTTACGTCGGCGTGCACGCCGCGTCCGACACCGAGTACGACTGGCCCTGGTACGGCGGCCTGGTCGGGGCGTACTTCGCCTCCCACCCCGCCACCCAGCAGGCCACCGTCAAGGTCGAGGACCGCGCGTCCGCCTCCACCTCGCATCTGCCGCAGCGCTGGACCCGCACCGACGAGTGGTACAACTACCGCGCCAATCCGCGCTCGGCGGTGAAGGTGCTCGCGAGCCTGGACGAGTCGTCGTACACCGGCGGCACCATGGGCGATCATCCGATCACCTGGTGCCAGGACTACCGGGGCGGCCGCTCCTGGTACACCGGCCTCGGCCACACCGAGGAGTCGTACGCGGACCCGGCCTTCACCACCATGCTCCTCGGCGGCATCCGGACGGCGGCGCGCGCCCGGGCCGCCGACTGCCGCCCGGAGACCGGCTACACGCCGCTGTTCGACGGCAGCAGGGCCAGCCTCGACAGGTGGCGGCAGGCCGGTGCCGGAAGTTTCAGCCTCGCCGACGGCACACTCTCCTCGGTCGGCGGCATGGGCCTGCTCTGGTATCCGGTGACGCCGTTCGCCAACTACTCGCTCAAGGCCGACTGGATGATGCCGGGCGACGACAACGGCGGCGTCTTCATCGGCTTCCCCGATCCGCAGGGCGACCCGTGGAAGCCGGTCGACCTCGGCCACGAGATCCAGATCGACGCCTCCGACGGCGACCCGACCCGTACCACCGGGAGCGTCTACAGCTTCAAGGCCCCCGACACGGCGGCCCGCACCGCCGCGCTCAACCCGCCCGGGACCTGGAACAGTTACGAGATCGCGGTGCACGGCCGGCACGTCGAGATCCACCTCAACGGTGTGAAGATCAACGACTACACCAGCACCCGTGACATCGCCCTCGGCCACATCGGGCTCCAGAACGACGGCGCCGGCCTGGACATCAACTACCGCGATGTCCGCATCAAGCAGGACGGCGCGCAGTCCACCGATCTCGCTCGGGGCAGGCCCGTCACGGTCACCAGCGTCGAGCCGGGCAGCACGCACGTGGGCGCCAACGCGGTCGACGGCGACCCCGCCACCCGCTGGGGCAGCGCGTACTCCGACCCGCAGTCGATCACCGTCGACCTCGGCGGCGTCCGCACGCTCCAGCAGGTCCGGCTCAACTGGGAGACCGCCCACGCCACGGCGTACACGGTCCAGACGTCGACGGACAACACCAACTGGCGCACCGTCAGCACCGTCACGGCGGGCAACGGGGGTCTCGACGAGATCGCCGTGAGCGGCACCGGACGGTACGTACGGGTCCAGGGCACCGCGCGCGCCACGCAGTACGGCTACTCCCTCTGGGACCTGAACGTGTTCGGCACCAGTCAGTAACCAGCAGTCGGTAACCAGCAGTCAGTAACACGCAGTCAGTAACACGCAGTAAGTCACCGCTCCCACCCCTCGATCGACCGCCCGGACGACCTGGTGCGCGACAGCCTGTCGCGCACCGGGCCTTCGGGGCGCCCCCACACCCGCGATCGGCCCCTGGAGGTTCCGTGTTGTCGCGCGCTGTCGCCTACCTGACCGCCCTGTTAACCCTGTCCGCCCTGCTGCTCGCGCCCGGTGCCGTGGCGGCCGACCCGGAGGCCGGCCGGAGACCCGCGGCCCAGCCGACCCCGAAGAAAGCCGCCGCACCGCCGCCCACCAGCGGCTTCGAGAAGGTCAAGCTCGACGGCGGTCTGGGCATGGGGGAGCCGATCGAGCTCGCCGTACTGCCCGACGGCAAGGTCCTCTACATCAACCGCGGCACCAGCGCCGCCGGTGGCCAGGTCCGCCTCTACAACCCGGCCACCAAGTCCACGACGGTCGCGCTGACCCTCCCGCTGGACGCCCGTTTCGAGGACGGGCTGATCGGCATCACCCTGCACCCGAAGTTCGCCACGACCGGCTGGGTGATGCTCTTCTACTCGCCCAAGAGCACCCCGCTGGTGAACCGGATATCCCGCTTCACCTTCAGCCAGAGCGCCAACACGATCGCCCCGTCCAGCGAGGACATGATCATCGAGTGGCCGACCGAGCGTGAGATGTGCTGCCACTCGGCCGGTTCCATGTCCTGGGACACGGCGGGCAACCTCTACTTCGCGGTGGGCGACAACACCAACTCCGGCGGCGACGCGCAGGGCATGGCCCCGATCGACGAACGCCCCTCCCGGCACGCGCAGTTCGACGCCCAGCGCACCTCGGGCAACGCGAACGATCTGCGCGGCAAGATCAACCGTATCCACCCGGAGGACAACGGGACGTACACCGTCCCGGACGGCAACCTCTTCGCCAAGGGCACCGCGGGCACCCGCTCCGAGGTCTACGTGATGGGCGTGCGCAACCCGTACCGCGTCTGGGTCGACAGAAAGGCGAACAACACCCTGTACTGGGGCGAGGTCGGCCCCGACGCCGGAGCCACCATCCCCGCGCGCGGCCCGGCGGCGTACGACGAGTTCAACCGCGCCACCGGCCCCGGCAACTACGGCTGGCCGTACTGCGGCGGCAACAACGTGGCCTACAACGACTGGGACTTCGCGGCCAACCAGCCGCGCGGCTGGTTCCCCTGCGGCGGTGGCACCGGTCCGGTCAACAACTCCCCCCGCAACACCGGCATCCAGCAACTGCCGCCCACCAAGCCGTCGTTGGTGTGGGAGCAGCACGGCGGCAGCAAGGAGTGGCCGCAGCTCGACAACCCGGGCGGCTGCGGTTCGCCCAACCACACCGAGGTCTACCACTACGACGCGAATCTCAACTCCGACGTCAAGTGGCCGCAGTACTACGACAACAAGCTGCTGATCTCCGAGTACTGCCGCAACTGGATCAAGGAAGTGCAGTTCAGCAACGGCAACGCCGCCACCGGTACGCCCACCGCGATCGAGCCGGTCCTGGACGGCATGAAGCTCGTCCACCCGATCGACATGGAGTTCGGCCCGGACGGCTCGCTGTACCTCCTCGAATACGGCAGCGGCTACTTCTCGGGCGCCGAGGACGCCGGACTCTACAAGATCAACTATGTGCAGGGCGGCCGGTCGCCGCTGGCCAAGGCGTCGGTGAACAAGGACAACGGACTCGCGCCGCTGGCCGTGACGTTCTCCAGCGCCGGCAGCAGCGACCCGGACGGCAACCCGCTCAGCTACGCGTGGGACTTCACCGACAACGGCAGCACCGACTCCACCGCCGCCAACCCCTCCTTCACCTATCCGTCCAACGGCAGCTTCCAGGCGAGACTCACGGTCAGCGACGGCACCGGACGCACCGGCACCGCGACCGTCCCCGTCGTCGTCGGCAACGACCGCCCCACGCTGACGATCTCGCAGCCACCGGCGGGCAGCGTGTTCGAGTGGAACGAGAACGTCACCGTCACGGCGTCGGCGACCGACCCCCAGGACGGCCCGATCGACTGCTCGAAGGTGATCGTACGGATCGCCCTCGGCCACCAGGAGCACGCGCACGAGGTCGCCCAGGGCACCGGATGCTCCACGACCTTCAACACCGGACCGATCCACTCCGGCCTCGACGCCACGCAGTTCTACGTGGTGCGGGCCAGTTACACCGACAAGGGCGCGGCCGGCACCGTACCGCTGACGGGCGAGAGGGAACTCAGCCTGTGGCCCAAGAAGTGGCAGGCCGAGCACTACGCGCAACTGTCGGGACCCCAGATCATCACGGCCGCCGGAGCCGAGGGCGGCAAACGCCTGGGCGACGTGCAGAACAACGAATGGGTCAAGTACCACCCGGTGAGCCTCAAGGGCGTCACCGGCCTCAGGGCGCGGGTCTCCTCCGACAAGGCGGGGAACGTCGCGACCTTCCGGTACGACTCCGTCACCGGCCCGGTGGTGGCGCGGGTGACCGTGCCCAACACCGGCGGCTGGGAGACGTACTCCGAGATCAGCGTGCCCGTCACGGGCGCCGTGGAGCAGCCGCGCGATCTCTTCGTGGTCTTCACCGGCGGCTCCGGCGCCATTCTCGACCTCGACAGCTACACCTTCACCGGGCCCGGCATCAGCCGTCCCGCCACCGTGACCGGCCGTGGGAGTGATGCACAGTGACCACCGCGAGATCAGCCAGAAGACCCGCGACGACGGGTACGCGATCACGAGCGGCACGCCTCCTCGGCGCGCTCCTCGTCCTCGTCTGCACGGTGAGCGGCCTGTCGGGCGCCACGCCGGCCGTGGCCGCACCCACCGACGCCGCCTTCAACTCCGCCACCGGCGCGCTGAACGTGGACTACGCGAAGTACCTGTCCAAGCACGACATCGTCTACAACCGCCCCACCACGGAGCCCAAGCACGGCCTCACGGTCGGCAACGGCCGTACGGGCGCGATGGCCTGGCAGAACAACGGCCTCAACATGCAGGTGTCCGGTGTGGACACCTCGCAGCAGACCGCCTTCGGCGCCGGACTGCTCAACCTGTCCACCACCCCGGCGATGGACAGCGGCTACTCCACCTTCCAGCAGCGCCTCTCCCTCTACGACGGCACCCTCACCACCACGTACGACAACAACCGCACCGTCACGGTGATGGGCCAGCCCAACTCCGAGGTCATGGGCATCCATGTGGAGGACACCCGCTCCGGGGTGTCCGCGATCACGCTGGACCTGAGCCTGTGGGACGTCGCCGGGCTCGGCAACAGCGGTGACGTGCCGAACATCGAGACCTGGCGGACCGTGTCGACGTACGCGGACTCCACCGGCGCCGGACTCAGCCGCGGCCAGTCGGACCCGCAGAACTTCGGCTACACCCTCGGCGCGACCGTGGAGGGCGCCGCGTACACCGCGCGCGTCGTCGACGGCCGCAAGGTGCGGCTGTCGATCACACCGGACTCCAGCTACACCATCTGGTTCACCGCGAGCAGCCGGCTCAACGCGCCGGGCAACAACTCCGTCACCGAGGCGAAGCGCGCGCTCGCGGCCGTCAAGACCACCGGATACACGAACACCAACACCGCCTATCTCAACTGGTGGCACGCGTTCTGGCAGAAGTCGTTCGTCCAGTACTCCAACGGGTCCCGCGAAGCGGACTACATGGAGAACGTCTACTACCTCTCCACCTACATGATCGCGGCGGCCGGATACGGAAACTATCCCGCCCACTTCATCAACGGCGTCTTCCGGGCCACCGGGGACGCCACGAAATGGAGCAACGCGTACTGGTACTGGAATCAACGGGACCTCTACAACTCGTTCCTGGCCTCCAACCACACCGATCTCATGGCCGGGTTCAACAAGCTCTACAGCCGCAATTTCGACGCGCTGAAGGCATACACCCGCACCCGGTACAACGTGGACGGCATCTGGGTGCCGGAGACGATGGGCTGGGACGGCAACGCGCGCGGCACGGTCAACAGCGACTACACCAACAACATCTGGTCGACCGGCACCGAGGCCGCGTACAACATGTACCTCCAGTACACGTACACGAACGACACCGACTACCTGCGGAACACGGCCTATCCGTTCATGCGCGAGGTCGCCAAGTTCTACCAGGCGAAGCTGTCGTTCAACAGCTCGACCGGTAAGTACCACGTGGCGTCGTCGCACTCGCACGAGACGTACTGGAACGTGCCGAACGCGATCACGGACCTGGCCGCCGTACGCACCCTGTTCCCGCTCGCCATCAAGGCGAGCAACCAACTGGGCCTGGACGCCTCCCTGCGTCCGCAGTGGCAGAACATCCTGGACAACCTGATCGCGTATCCGTCCGACACGAACGCGAACACCTATCTGCCGCACACGCCCCCGATCGCGCAGACACGCAACAACGAGAATGTCGCGGCCGAACTCATCTGGCCGTACGACCTCACCGGCATCGGCTATCCCGACCAGCAGAAGGCGATCAACACCTGGAACGTCAGGCCGTTCCCGTACGGAAACGTATGGGCCAACGACGCGATCCAGGCCGCCAGGCTCGGGCTCGGAAATCAGACGCTCCAGGGTCTGAAGACCATGCTGCAGAAATACCAGAACTATCCGAACGGCATGACGAGCAACACCAACGGCGTCTTCGAATATCTCGGCGTGCACCTGGCCGCGACGAACGAGTCGCTGCTCCAGTCGTACAACGACAAGATCCGCGTCTTTCCCGCCGTCCCCACCGATTCCACCTTCGTCGGGAAATTCAGCCTGCTGGCCAAGGGCGGATTCATGGTCAGTTCGGAGCGGGAGGCCGGAGAGGTCAAGTACGTCGGGCTGAAAAGCCAGTTCGGCAACGCCGCCCGGGTCGTCAATCCCTGGGGGACCCAGGAGGTCAGGGTCCGCAGAACCTCCGACAACGCCGTCATCACGACCTCCAGCAGCGCCGAGATCACCTTCAACACCGGTTCGAACCAGGTGTACGTCGTCGAGCGGACCGCCAAGCCGCTCAGCTCCTACACCCAGACCCAGCTCACCGGCACCGCGAACCAGGGCATGAAGTCCCTGGCCGGCACCAGCTCCACACTGGGGTCGAACGCGACCTCCGACCCGATGGTGAACAACACCGCGCTGACGTACGACAACAACTGGCACCTCACCACCAGCCGCGGCTACGGCGACTTCAACGACGACAGTCACCACAGCAACACGGTGGACGCGGTCGCGTCGTACACGTTCACCGGCACCGGGATCCAGTATCTGTCCGAACGCAACGGCGACATGGGGACGGTCGACGTCTATCTGGACAACGTCTTCCAGGCGACGGTCAATCTGAGGGCCGACGGCGCGAGACAGGTCCAGCAAGTCGTGTGGCAGAAACAGGGGCTCACACGCGGTTCGCACACGATCAGGATCGTGAACCGCGGTACGGCGGTCGGGATGGTGGACGCGCTGCGTATCACCCCCTGACGGGCCGCCCATGACTGTGGCCCCGCGCGGAGGGACGCCGCGCGGGGCCACACCCATGACGGATGAGCGTTACGTCACCACGGCGCGGGCGCCGGAGGGGCGACCACCGGCGGGCGGTCGTCGCACGTGATCGTGTTCGGCAGCAGCCAGGGCGCGAGCCACGACTCCGTGCCCCGGCCCCCGTCGTTGCCGCCGAGGTCGGTGAGCGCGAACTCCGAACCGGCGGGCGTGAAGTTGAAGGAGCCGCAGTTGTTGACGCCGACGGCGCCGACACCGCGCGCGTCCACGTTCTCGAAGGACGCGGACCCCTTCACGCGGGCGCTGACCGCCGACGTACCCGTCCCGTCGATCCTGACGTCCTTGAAGCGGACGCTTTCGATCGCGTACAGATCCTTCACCGAGTAATCGCTGACCAGCATGATCGCGTTGTACGTGCTGTCGAGATAGCGGTCGCCGGTCACCCGGATGTCCGCGTCGATGTCCTTGTCGAGCGCGTAGAGCCAGATGGCTCCCAGCCCGATGTTCCAGTTCAGCTCGTACGTCCCGGCGCGCACCGTGGTGTTGTCGGTGAAGCGCAGCGCTCCGGCGAACGCCTCGGCGCCGAAGCGGGACCCCGCGTGCAGCGCGCTGCCCTCCCGGACCGGGTCGGCGACGAGATTGCCCGAGACGGCGTTGTCCGTGCCGCCGTAGATCGCGATGCCGTTGGCCAGCACCGGTGACTGCACGGTGTTGCGCGTGAACGTGTTCCGCGCGTTGGCGGTCTTCTCCGACCACATCGCGAGGCCGTCGTCCCCGGTGTTGCGGACGAAGTTGTCGGACACCACCGAATTCGTCACGCCGGTATGGAAGTTCAGCGCGTCGGCGATCTGGTCCACGATGATGTTGCCGGACACGCGGACATTCGACATCGGCCCGTCGAACCAGAGACCGACCTTGGTGTGCCGGATGTGCAGCCCCTTGACCGTGGAGTCGCTCATCGCGCCGCCGACGCCGTTGACCTGGTCGGTGTCCACCCGTTCCCGGACGTCGCCCTCGATCGCGAAGCCGGACAGATGGACGTCCCGGCTTCCGCCGTCCGCCGCGGCCTTGCCGTAGAAGCCGACGCCGGTGTGGACCGAGCCGTCGGGGGCGGGCCGGTCGAGGGTGACCTGGCGGCCCTTGATGACGGTGTGCCAGTTGCCCGCGCCCTCGATGGTGACGTCGTCCACCAGGATGTGCCGGTTCACCTGGTAGGTGCCGGGCGGGATGTAGACGGTCAGGCGCCCCCGCTTCGCGTGGGCGATGGCCCTGTCGAACGCGTCGGCCGAGTCTCGTCGGCCCGTCGGATCGGCCCCGAACAGCAGCACGTTCGCGGCGACGAGCCGGACGTGCGGCGCGCCGACCAGCTCCGAGTCGAGCAGGTCCACGACCGTCCAGTCGGCCTTGCTGCCGGCCGGGACCGTCAGCCGTACCTTGTCACCGGCGCGGTACGTCCTGCCGAGCTTCAGCCGCTGCTCGTCGTAGAAGTGGCTCGGCCGGAACGGCTTCGTGACGACCGGCGCGGGGGTCGTCGCGGCGGGCACGCACGCGCACTCGGTGATCCACCAGTCGGGGTGCAGCAGGTCGGCGCCGGGGTCGTTCGAGAACGGGTACTGGTTGTAGAGCCACGCGTACTTCGAGGTGAGCGTCATGGTCTGACGGCTCTTGCCGTTGACCGTGACATCGAGGGGCGCGGTGATGCCGCCGCCCCCGGGCGCGTCCGGGACGCTGTAGCGCACGGTGATCGCGTTGGCGGCGCTGGGCAGGGTGAACTCGACGTACTGCTCGGGCGCCAGCTTCACCGCCGTACGGCCGGAGGCCTCGGAGGGCAGTGTGTACGCGGTCCGGTCCGGCCCGATGACCGCGCCGTTCGTCGCGACGTTCTCCGCCTCCTGCTCTGCGAAGCCGACGCGGGCGCCCCGGCCCGAGACGAGCGCGGGGTCGAGGGCGGCGCGGGTGACGACGGGTCCGTTCGCGGGGGTCCTGCCGTCCGGTGGCGCGGCGAGGGCGGTGCCGCCACCGCCCAGCAGGCCGACGGTCAGACCGAGCCCGACTGCGGCGGCGGTCAACGAGGTCCACGACATCTAAAGCTCGATTCTCTTGGGGAGGACGAACGCCGGTGGGGCTGACGCTCGGCGGAGCGGACGCCGTGGGGGTGAGGTGGACATTAGGACCGCCGCGCCTCGCTCCACAAGATGCCTGCGATCTGTTTTCGCGACTCTGCCACTCAACTGCGTCTGGGAGTCGACTTCTTGCGCCACGTGTCAAGATCGTTTACGGGTTCCCGGCATCGGGCGCAGTGAGGCCCGGGGAGCTCCTCGCCCGGGCCTACGACGCCGAAGAACTACTCACCGGGTCGCTGGGAACCGGTCTTCGCCAAGCGCCGACGCAGGCGCGGGAGCGCCGGAAGCCACGGCGCGGCGCCGAGCAGGAACAGCAGCGACAGCAGGGGAACGCGCCACCAGGACGACAGGTGCGCCGGGGGCGGGGACGGGGTCTCCGCGACCCACGGGCGTGCCGTCTTCGACCACGCCACGAACGCGTCGCCGATCGGGATCAGACCGAAGGCGTAACGCTTCGTCCACGGGGTGCTGACCGGCATACCGAGCAACTCCCCGTAGTTGGCGATCCCTTCGGCCAGCGAGGCATCGCCCTGGACCTGCGCCGCGCCGAGCGTGACGACCGTCGCCGACAGGCTCACACCGAGGGGCAGCGGTCCGGAGTCGACGTCGGCCGGGCCGTCCATGCCCTCGGGATACTCCCGTGTCGTGGGCCCGAGGCCGAGCGGGGTCACGACGTAGCGGTCGCGGAAGATCGTGTACTGCTCACGGGCGAAGTCCGGGTCTATGTCGACCAGGAACCGCTGGATGATGCTCTGCGAGGTTCCCCTGGCCACCTCGACGGGATCGCCGGAGTCGGGGGTGACACGGTGCGGCAGCAGTCTCGTACGGGGGTCGAGACGCTGCCGCACCCCGTCGAGCCACCGGTCCACGGTGCCGGTGAACCGGGCGGGCAGCAGCGAGTCGTGCAGCCGCAGCGAGGCCACGGCGACGGTGGAGTCGACGGGCCACGCCTGCCCCGGATAGGCCGTCAGATACGGCGACCCGGAGGCGTCGAACGCCGCGCCGAGAGCGGCGGAGTCCTCCGCGAACCGGCGCGTCTGCGCGGCGTCGCGCCCGTCGGCCGGCTGCAACATCAGCGTGCCGCCGCGGAGCCAGTTGGTCCAGCCCCGGTAGAAGACCCCGTACGACGGGGTCAGTCCGGGGCTGAACGCGGCCCGCCCGGCTTCCGAGTCCAGCCGCCCCAGCGCCCACCGTGCCTCCCGCAGGGCCTCGGCGCGCGCCGCCCCCGCCGGCTCCCGCGCCCCCAACTCGACCCAGCTCAGCCCGTACAGGGCGTGCAGGAAGAAGTACCCCTCCGGGAACTGCTGTTGGGCGTCGTCACCGGCGCCGTCGTCCAGGGACGCGCGTATGAAGTCCAGTTGGGCACGCACCCCGACGGGCTCACCGTGCGCTCCACCGGTGGCGGGCGCCACCAGCCGTACGGCTCCGAGCAGCGCGCACCCACTGACGAGCACGGCGACCACCGAGCGCGCCCATCGCAGTACCTGGCGCGTGGTGGTCGGGGCTCGCTCCGGCATCCGCCGATCCTAGATGGTCCGCGCGCGCCCGCTGTTCGGGGTCGGGGAACGGCTTCCGGCGAGGGTCCCGGGGCGCGAACAGTCGCTGCGGCAGAGCGGCATGACGAACTATCAGGTGCGGCGTCGTACGTCGTCGAGATAGCGCAGCACCGCCGCGACCCGCCGGTCCATCCGGTCGGTGGGCGACAGGTCGAGCTTGGCGAAGATGCTGCGGATGTGCTTGTGGACGGCGCCGTCCGTGACGACGAGCCGCCCGGCGATGGCGGAGTTGCCCAACCCCTCGGCCATCAGGGCGAGTACGTCGCGTTCACGGGGACTGAGCCGTTCCAGACGGCTGTCGTCGCGGCTGCGGGTGAACAACTGCGCGACGACGTCGGGGTCGATGGCGGTCCCGCCGTCCGCCACGCGGCGCAGAGCGTCCAGGAACTCCTCGACACGGCCGACCCGTTCCTTCAGCAGGTACCCGAGGCCGGTGACGCCGCCGGTGAGCAGATCCGTGGCGAAGCTCTGCTCGACGTACGCCGACAGGACGAGCACGGCCAGGCCGGGACGGCGGCGCCGGGCCTCGACCGCCGCGACGATCCCCTCGTCGGTGTGGGTCGGCGGCATCCGTACGTCGAGGATGGCGACGTCCGGCTTGTGCTCGTCGATGGCGTCGAGGATCCCGGCGGCGGTACCGGCGGTGGCCACCACGTCGAGGCCCTCCGCGCGCAGCAGGAGGGCGAGTCCTTCACGCAGCAGCGGGTCGTCCTCGGCTATCACGATCCGCATGGGAGTTCCACCTTGAGGGTTGTGGGGCCGCCGGGAGGACTGGCCACGGTGAGGGTGCCGTCGAGCGCCGCGATACGGCGCCGGATGCCGACCAGGCCGGATCCGCCGTTCTCGTCCGCACCGCCCCGGCCGTTGTCGCTGATGTGCAGGCGCAGCCTGCCGCCACCGCCGCGCACCGTGACGGTGGCCCGCTCGGCACGGCTGTGTTTGGCGACGTTGGTCAGCGCCTCGGCCACCACGAAGTAGGCGGTCGCCTCGATGGACGCGGCACGCCGCTCGGGTGCCTCGACGTCGATCCGGCAGGGCACCGGACAGGACGCGGCCAGCCCGGTGAGCGCGCCTTCGAGCCCGCGGTCGGTCAGTACGGGCGGCAGGATGCCGCGGGCGACCGAGCGCAGCTCGGCCAGGGCCTGCTCGGCGGAACTGTGGGCGCGTTCGAGGAGTTCCTCGGCGCCGGCCGGATCGCGGGCGACCATGCGCCGCGCGGCGCCGAGCAGGACCGTGACGGTGACGAGCCGGTTCTGGGTGCCGTCGTGCAACGAGCGTTCGATGCGCCGAAGTTCGGTGGCGTGGGCGTCCAGGGCGGCGGCCCGGGTGGCGGTGAGTTCCGCGATCCGCAGCGACAGGTCGGCGTCGGGTCCGGCGGACAGCAGCCGGCGGCCCGCCCTCGCCTGGAGCCTCGCCATGCCCGGTGTGAGGCCCATGATGATGGCGGTCCACCCCAGGCCCAGCAGGGCCACGGCGGCGGCGTCCGGCCAGCCGCGCGCGACCCCGAGCCCGATGGAGGCGCTGCTGGCGCCCTCGGGCAGCAGCTGCCAGTAGAGGGGGAAGGTGCTGTCGCGGACCGCGCAGAGCGGCAGCATGACGCCGATCAGGCCCAGCAGCAGCCCGAGCGTCGCGTGCCGGACCAGCCAGTTCAGCTCGCGCCGGGTGGTGGGGTCCGTGAGGGCCGCGCGCAGTCGGGTCGGGGCGGGGCCGGGACCGGCCAGTTCGGGGCCCCACCGGTTGAGCCGGCCGCGTTCACGGTCGGCGACGGCGTGCAGGAGGCGCAGCGCGAGGGGCGCCATGAGGAGGCCGATCCCGACCGGGGCGGCCACGACGGTGCCGGCCAGCCACACCAGGGTGAGGAGCGCCAACAGGGCCGTACCGAACCCGCCCGCGAGCCTTTCCAGCGCGACGAGGGCGGCGCCGCCGGCGCGGACGACGATGTCGCGGATGCCGGTGTCGCGGATGCCGGAGTCGTCGGCGCCGTCCGGGTGGGGTGCGGGTTCTCGCCTACCGGCCTCAACGGCCTCGCCGGGTCTGCCGTGTTGGGTCGACATCAACCTCTCCTTCGGCAGCGACCCTATGCGGCTGACCAGCCGGCAGCCAGCGGGACGGCCGAGGAGTACAGCCTGCTGTACCAACAACCGGGCGGCAGGCGGGCTCGGCCACGAGGGGGGCCGGTTCATAGCGTCGGTGACGACAGCGAGAGCCCCCGAACACACGGAGGAAGCACCCCATGACGTACGCCGACCCCGACCCACATCCCGACCCGTACCGCCTGACCGGCGCCGCGGCGAGCCCCGACGCGCCGCCGACCGATGTCACCCGGGCCGGAGTGACGCGCACGCTGCTCTGGCTGGTGCTGGTGATCAGCGCGGTCGGCAACATGGTCGCCTCGTACAGCGGCTCGGGTACGCCGGTCCACCTCTGGTGCGGCGTGGTCACCGCGCTCTGCGTGACGGCGCTCGTCGTTCAGCGCCTGCGGGGCCGGCGATGAGGGCGGCGGTCGGGCGGGCCGAGAAGCGTGCCCCCGCGAACACGGGCGTCGGCCGGGGGCAGGGGTGCGGCCCGGCACCCGCACCCGCCACCGCGCCCGCCATCGAGCTGGTGAACCTCGGCAAGACGTACCCGGGCGGAGTCGTCGCTCTGCACGATGTGTCACTGACCGTGGAACGCGGCACGTTCCTCGCCGTGATGGGGCCGTCGGGGTCGGGCAAGAGCACCCTGATGCACTGCGCCGCGGGGCTCGACGCCCCGACCGGCGGAAGCGTCCGGATCGACGGCCGGGAGATCGGCGGGCTCAACGAGAACCGCCGGACCGAACTGCGCCGCGAACGCGTCGGGTTCGTCTTCCAGTCCTACAACCTCGTTCCCTCGCTCAGCGTCGCGGACAACATCACCCTGCCGCTGCGGCTGGCGGGACGCGCCCCGGACCGGCAGTGGGTGCGCGCCCTCACCGAGCGGGTGGGACTCTCCGACCGACTGAGCCACCGCCCGGCCGAACTCTCCGGCGGCCAGCAGCAACGCGCCGCGATCGTACGGGCGTTGGTGGCCAGACCGGCCGTCGTCTTCGCCGACGAGCCGACCGGCGCGCTGGATCTGCGCAGCGCCCACGGCGTGCTGAACCTGCTGCGCGAACTCGTCGACGAGCTCGGCCAGACGGTGGTGATGGTCACCCACGACCCGGCCGCCGCGGCCCAGGCGCACAAGGCGCTGGTGATGGCGGACGGCCACGTCGTGGACACCCTGCTGGCGCCGACCGCTCCCCAACTGGCCGCCCGGCTCGTCTCGTTGGGAGGGATCTGATCATGCTGCGTCTCGCGGTACGGATGGCCGGGCACCGGATCAGCGCCCTGCTGGCCGTGGTGTGCGCGGTGCTCGGCGGTGCGGCCCTGATCACCGGCACCGGTGTACTGACCGAGTCGGGGCTGCGCTCCGCACTGCCGGCGGGCCGGCTCGGTGGCGCCGACATCCTCGTATCGGCCGACCAGACCTTCCGGCACAGCCCGGACCCGCCGATCGCGCTGCCGGAACGGGCCACGGTTCCCGCCCCGTTGGTGGAGCGGCTGGCCCAACTGCCGGGCGTCACCGTCGCGGTGGGAGACATCAGCTTCCCCGTCGGCCTGATCGACGCCCGTGGGCGGGCCGTGCCCATCGAGGACCCTGGGACGGCCGGGCACAACTGGTCGTCCTCCAGGCTCCTCGCCGGCCCGGACAACGGCGGCCGGGACAACGCCGGCCCCGACATCGAGGGCGAGAAGCCGGCCGGCGCCGACGAGATCGCCGTGGACAGCGCTGTCGCCGACGCGGCGGGTGTGCGGCCGGGCAGCGAGATCCGCGTGGTCGCGGCCGGCCGCCCCGCCGCCGCGTACCGCGTCTCCGCGGTGATCGACGCACCCGGCGCCGGTGTCCTCTTCGCCGACAGGACCGCCGCCCGCTTGGCCGGCCGTGACAGCAAGTCCTATTCTGGGGCCGGGGCCGGACCCGCGACGGTCGACCTGATCGGCCTCCGTACGGAGCCGGGCGCCACCGCCAAGGTCGCGGCGGCCGTACGCGCCGAACTGCGCGCCGCCCAACCACGTGACGTCCGACCACGCGCCGCCCAACCCCCCACCCCCCGACTGGTGGTGGCCACCGGCACCGCACGCGGCGACATCGCGGCCCCCGACGCCGTGGCCGCCCGGTCCCTGCTGATCCTGCTCGCGTCCTCACTCGCGGGCATCATCCTGCTGATCACCGGCTTCGTCATGGCCGGCGCCCTGGGCGTGGCCATCGCCGGGCAGCGACGCGAACTGGCCCTGATGCGCGCCGTCGGCGCGACCCCGAAGCAGATCCGCCGGCTCGCCGCCGCTCAGGCCACCGTCATCGCGGCCGTGGCGCTCGTGCCCGGCATCCCCCTCGGCTATCTGCTGGCAGGCCAGTTACGGCGGCTGCTGGTCGACCGTGGCGTACTCCCGGAAGCCCTCCCGCTGACGTTCGGCCCGCTTCCCGCTCTCGCCACGATCCTCCTGCTGACCCTGGCCGTTCAGGTGTCCGCCCGGGGCGCCGCCTGGCGCACGTCCCGTCTGCCCGCCACCGAGGCGGTCGCCGAGTCGCGCAGCGAACCGCGCCACCCCTCCCGCCCGCGGACCCGCGCCGGCCTGCTGCTCGTCGTCGCCGCGACGACCCTCTCCGTGGTGCCGCTGCTGTCACGGACCGCGCTCGGCGCGACCACGACCTCCCTCGCCGGCATCATCGCGGCGATCGGCCTGGCCCTGGCCGGTCCCGCCCTGATCGGGCGTGTCAGCGACACGCTGGCCCGGCGTCTGCCGCGCGGCGCCTCGCCCGCCACCTGGCTGGCGATGTCCAACGTCCGGGGCTACGCCATCCGTATCGCCGGAGTCGTCAGCACCCTCGCCATGGCGGTCGTCTTCACCCTCACCTACACCTTCGCCCAGACCACGGTCCTGACGGCCACGACGAACGACGTCCGCGCCGGCACCCTCGCCCAGGAACGCCTGAGCGCGCCGGGCCTCGGCGGAATGCCCGAGGGCACACTCGCCGCCGTGCGGGACACCCCGGGCGTACGGGAGGCGGCCCCCATCACCACCACCACCGTCCTGTGGCCGTATGAACAACTCGGCGACACCGTCGTCGAGCCGGCCTCCGCGATGATCCTCACCCCCGCCGCGCCGGACGTGCTCGACCTCGACGTACGGTCCGGCGGTCTGGCCCGCCTCACCGGCGACACCATCGCGGTCGGCGGCGACATCGCCACGTCGCGCGGTGCGAACGTCGGACAGCGCGTCGAGCTGATCCTCGGCGACGGTACGCGCGTCACCCCGCGCGTCGTCGCCGTCTACCACCGCGACCTCGGCTTCGGCCCGGTCGTCCTCTCCCGCGATCTCGCGAGGGACCACACCACCACGCGCCTCGACCAGAGCATCCTCGTCCGCACCGACGGCACCGCGAAGGCGCACGAGAACCTCGCCGCTCTGACGGCCTCCCGCCCCGGCCTGACCCTCGCACCCGCCGACACCACCGGCGCCGGGCTGAGCGACGCGCCGCCCGAGGTCTGGATCAACCTCGCCACCGTCGTCGTCCTCCTCGGCTACCTCCTCCTCAGCATCGCCAACAAACTCACCGCCACCACGGCCCAACGACGCACCGAGATCGCCACCCTGCGTCTCAACGGCACCACCCCACGCCAGATCCGCGCCATGATGCGCCGCGAAGCCGCCCTGATCGCCACCGCCGCCCTCACCGCGGGACTGGCGGTCTCCGTGATCCCCCTCGCCCTTCTGGGCATCGGCTTCCTCGACCGGCCCTGGCCCGCCGGTCCGGCCTGGCTGCTCCCGGCCGTCGCGCTCACGATCGTGAGCATCGCCTTCCTCACGATCGAACTCCCCACCCGTCGGGCCCTGCGCATGTCACCGGCGGACGCGCTCGCCCACCGCGAATAGCCCGAGGTCAGCGCGGAGTGGCTCGGTGGCCCGGTCCTCTGGGCCGTGTCTGACAAATTCCGCCTGGCTCACGACGCCTGGCACGCACGCTCGCCGCGTTGTCGGACTCGCCCAAGTACGTCCAGTACGAGAGCGATCCTCCGCCTTGCGATCGCACGCACCGGACGCCGTGAGCCCCCCTGCGGGCGGACGGCGCCATTTGTCAGACACGGCCTAGCCGGGTGCGTCCTCCATCGCCGGACGGGCTCGGTCGCCGTGTGTCCTCAGTCGCCGGACGGGCCCAGCTCGGCCCCGGTGGTCAGCAGGTCGCCGTGGCGCCGGTCGAGCAGCCGCTCATGGGCGGGAGTGAAGAGGCCCCGCCACTGCCCGACCGTCAAGTCCTCGTCCTCACGCAGGAGTTGGGCGGCGGCCGCCGGGCCGGCGGCGGCCGGGGTCAGCCCGGTGACCCCCAGGAGCCGCGCCACGGCGCGCTCGCGGCCCGCCGCCGTACCCCCGTGGGCGGGGCCGGCCAGATCCTCGTGGCTGATCACCGTCACCGCCGGGTGGTGCAGCAGCCACTGGCAGCGCCGGGCCTCCTCCATCCCCGGGAAGCCCGGGTCCGTCAGCGCGAAGGTGATCTTCGCTTCCATCGTCGGCAGCGCGCCGACGATGTCGCGGTAGATCAGCTGCTCCGGCGGGGATCCCGCCGGGTCGCCCGGCCGGGACAGCGACCGGAGCTGGCTGACGATCCGGTCCCGTACGTCCCGCTGGTGGAAGACGACGGGCGGCTGCCCGCCGTTGTGCCAGGCGCGCAGCAGGCCCGCGTCCGCCCGCCGGAGGTCGAGGCTGTCGACGTACCAGCAGCCGCGGCCCGGCAGCAGACCGGGCAGCTCGCCGTTCGGCAGCCGGGCCAGCCGGCCTTCGAGTCCCGGATCGGCCGGCGAGGCGACGGCCACCGGCTGGCCCAGCCGCATCCACCACACCCGCCACAGGGCGCCGGCCGCCTCCCGGAAAGCCGTGTCGAGCACCTCCCGGTCCTCGCCGCCGCGCTTGAGCAGCAGCTCCGCCTCGTCCGCGCCGTGGGCGGCCGTCAGCAGCGGGCGCATCGCCACGAGTTCGGGGGTGCCGCCCGGCCGGTCGCCGGCGGCCGGGGTGGCGCTCATCGAGCCGTACGAGAGATAGCCGAGGGCGGACGTGAGGTCGGCCAGCAGCGGGGTGCCGCTGCCGGGCAGCGAGACGACGATCACCTGGGACACGGTCATGGACTCTCCGGGGAGGGCGGCTCACACCCGGAGGCGGTACCGGGCCCGTACGCCCCGCTCAACGACGCGACGCCCGTCCGGGCACGCGCGGGGTCGCCCGGGCGAGGACATCAGCGAACGCCGGAGACGAGCATCGCGAGAACCATGGCGAGCGCGAGGATGACGCCGGCGCGGCGCATCATCGCCTGCATGTCCCGCATCTCCTTGGGAGGTTCGTTCTCAGGATCCGACCACAGCATGCGATCGATCCTGCTGCCGTGGCGGCCGGGACGCCTGAGTACCCGTACTCAAGCGGCCCGCCCGTCCCGTCACACGACGGCACGCCCCTCGGGTGCGTCCGCGAAGTCCCGCCCGGCCCGCGACGCCGCGGTGACCTCGGCCGCTGCTGCGGCGGCCGGCGCCTCGCCGTGTTGCCGGAGTCGGCCGAGTACGCCCGGGCCGTCGACAACGCGGATCCGCCGCCCCGCGACGCGCCGCACCCGCCGCCGCGGGCCCCGCCCTTCGGGCGGACGGCGCCACTTCGCGGACACCCCCTAGCCGGGCCAGAAAGTGCGCGCCCACGCCCGGGGGCCCGCGCGGTGGGTCTCGCGGCGGGCGATGCGCGCCGGGTCCGACCAGTTCGGCGGGGGCGGCGCGGCGCCCCGCGGGGGCTCGGCCTCGGCCGCCGCGCGGGCCCGGACCACCGCGAGTGCGGCGGCCAGCTCCTCCGGGGTCGGGTTGCCTCGTACGACCTTGATCATCGCGACCTCCTAAAGAGGGATGTTGCCGTGCTTCTTCGGGGGCAGGCTCTCCCGCTTCGTACGCAGCTGCCGCAACCCCTTCACCAGATGCGCCCGGGTCTCGGACGGCATGATGATCGCGTCGACGTAGCCGCGTTCGGCCGCGACGTACGGGTTCAGCAGCGCGTCCTCGTACTCCGCGATCAGGCCGGCGCGCGTCGCGTCCTGGTCCTCGGCGGCGGCGATCGTACGCCGGTGCAGGATGTTGACCGCGCCCTGCGCGCCCATCACCGCGATCTGCGCGGTCGGCCAGGCCAGATTGAGGTCGGCGCCCAGATGCTTCGAGCCCATGACGTCGTACGCGCCGCCGAACGCCTTGCGGGTGATCACCGTGATCAGCGGGACGGTCGCCTCGGCGTACGCGTAGATCAGCTTGGCGCCGCGCCGGATGATGCCGCCGTACTCCTGGTCGACACCCGGCAGGAAGCCGGGCACGTCCACGAACGTGACCACCGGGATGTTGAACGCGTCGCAGGTCCGCACGAACCGCGCCGCCTTCTCGGAGGCGTTGATGTCCAGACAGCCCGCGAACTGCATCGGCTGGTTGGCGACGATGCCGACCGGAAAGCCCTCGACCCGGCCGAAGCCGGTGATGATGTTCGGCGCGAACAGCGCCTGCGTCTCCAGGAATTCGGCGTCGTCCAGCACGTGCTCGATGGCGGTGTGCATGTCGTACGGCTGGTTCGCCGAGTCCGGGATGAGGGTGTCCAGCTCCATGTCCTCGGCGGTGGGCGCCAGTTCGGCGACCTCCGGGAAGGCGGGCGGCTCGGAGAGATTGTTCGACGGCAGGTACGACAGCAGCGACTTCACGTACTCGACGGCGTCCTTCTCGTCACCCGCCATGTGGTGCGCGACGCCTGACGTCGTGTTGTGCGTACGCGCGCCGCCCAGCTCCTCGAAGCCGACGTCCTCACCGGTGACCGTCTTGATCACGTCCGGTCCGGTGATGAACATGTGCGACGTCTTGTCGACCATCACCGTGAAGTCGGTGATCGCGGGCGAGTAGACGGCGCCGCCCGCGCACGGGCCCACGATGAGGCTGATCTGCGGCACCACACCCGACGCGTGCACATTGCGGCGGAAGATCTCGGCGAACAGGCCGAGCGCGACCACGCCCTCCTGGATACGGGCGCCACCGCCGTCGTTGATGCCGACGATCGGGCAGCCGGTCTTCAGCGCGAAGTCCATGACCTTGACGATCTTCTCGCCGTAGACCTCGCCCAGCGAACCGCCGAAGATCGTGAAGTCCTGCGAGTAGACACAGACCGGGCGGCCGTCGACCGTGCCGTATCCCGTCACGACGCCGTCTCCGTACGGACGGTTCTTCTCGATGCCGAAGTTGGTGGAGCGGTGCCGGGCGAACTCGTCCAGCTCGACGAACGACCCCTCGTCCAGAAGGAGGTCGATCCGCTCGCGGGCCGTCAGCTTGCCCTTGGCGTGCTGCTTCTCCACCGCCCGCGCGGAGCCCGCGTGCGTGGCCTCCTCGATACGGCGCTGGAGGTCCGCGATCTTGCCCGCGGTGGTGTGGCTGTGCTCTGTTCCGCGGGCGATTTCCGGCTCGGACATGGGGATGCGGCTCCCTGCGGGTCTGCGGGTCTGTTTTCTGCGGCTCGGAGTGTGGCTACCGATCCGTAGCGTATCGGCGGGCCTGGCGTTCGGCAGTGCGTCGTTGACCACACCTAGGCTTGCCCGCATGACCGAGCAGAATGCCGCGGGCAGCCGCTGGACCGACCTCGAACGCCCGCCGCTGAACGCCCTCGCCCTGCGGCGGGGGCTGATCGTGCCGGGCCGCCTGTGGACGTCGCTCGACGTCGTCACGGCGACGGGATCCACCAACTCCGACCTCGCCGCCCGCGCGGACAGCCTCCCCGAAGGCGCGGTGCTCGTCGCCGAGGAACAGACCCGGGGGCGCGGGCGGCTGGACCGCGCGTGGTCGGCGCCCGCGCGGTCCGGGCTGTTCCTCTCCGTACTGCTGCGGCCGGGACCCGGCGTACCCGTGGCGCGCTGGGGGTGGCTGCCGCTGCTCACCGGCGTCGCGGTGGCGACGGCCGTCGCGCGGGCTGCGGGCGTGGACACGGCGCTGAAGTGGCCCAACGACCTGCTGGTGACGGTCGGTGGCAAGGAGGGCGACGAGGCGGGCAAGGAGGAGCGCAAGGCGGGCGGGATCCTCGCGGAGCGCGCGGGGGCCGACGCGGTGGTCGTCGGCATCGGCCTGAACGTCAGCCTCACCGAGCCGGAGCTGCCCGTCCCCGGCGCGGGCTCGCTCGCGCTCGCGAACGCGGTGTCCGTCGACCGCGATCCGCTGCTGCGCGCCGTGCTGCGCGGGCTGGAGCGGTGGTACGGCGCGTGGCGGGACGCCGCCGGGGACCCGGCCGCGTCGGGACTCCAGGAGGCGTACGTGGCGGGCTGCGCGACGCTGGGGCGCCCGGTGCGGGCGGAGCTGCCGGGGGAGCGGCAGCTGGTCGGGGACGCGGTGGCGATCGACGGGGACGGGCGGCTGGTCATCGCGACGGAGGGCGGCGGCCGGGAGGCGGTGGGCGCCGGGGACGTGGTGCACCTGCGCGCGGTATAAGGGCCGTCCCGTCATCCCCGGCGGGCGCACGACGGCAGCCACGCCGCCTCGCCGCCTCGCCGCCTTGTCGGATCGCCCGGATGCGTCCGGCATGAGGACCGCCCTCCGCCTCGCGACGCACCGCGTCTGACGCCGCGCGCCGATCCGCCGGGGACCACGGGACAGTCCTGAGGGCCGGCGCACGGCCGCGAGCGCGCCCGGAGCGCCTGATTCACGGCGCCCGGCGGCCCCGCGGCGGCAGCTTCCGGGCGCCCCTTCGCGGTCCCTGCGGCCCGTGTTCCGCGACTACCCGCAACGGCGACCCCGACAGCCCCGACCTGCCGTATCGTTGAGGCGATCCACGACAGATCGGCAGGGGCAGTGCGCAGGGAACGGGCAGGAGGCGGCTGGTGACGGTCGACGACACGACCCCCGGTGGGGACGAACAGCCGCCGTCGGACACCTCCGGTCACCCCAGCCCGCACCACGCCGTCGACCACACGGCCGAGCCCACCGACGACCCCCTCGCCATCCGGCTCGAACAGCTGATCCTCGGCGCCGAGCGCCGCTACACCCCCTTCCAGGCCGCCCGCACCGCCGGTGTCTCGATGGACCTCGCGTCCCGCTTCTGGCGGGCCATGGGCTTCGCGGACATCGGCCAGGCACGGGCCCTCACCGAGGCCGACGTCCTCGCGCTGCGCCGCCTCGCCGGTCTCGTCGAGGCCGGGCTGCTGAGCGAGCCGATGTCGATCCAGGTCGCCCGGTCGACCGGGCAGACCACCGCCCGGCTGGCGGAATGGCAGATCGATTCCTTCCTCGCCGGGCTCACGGAACCGCCCGAGCCCGGAATGACGCGGACCGAGGTCACGTATCCCCTGGTGGAGCTGTTGCTCCCGGAGCTGGAGGAGTTCCTGGTGTACGTGTGGCGGCGCCAGCTCGCCGCCGCCACCGGACGTGTCGTCCAGGCCGCCGACGACGAGGAGATGGTCGACCGCCGTCTCGCCGTCGGCTTCGCTGACCTCGTCGGCTTCACCCGGCTGACCCGCCGCCTGGAGGAGGAGGAGCTGGGGGAGCTGGTCGAGGCGTTCGAGACCACCTGCGCCGACCTGGTGGCCGCGCACGGCGGCCGGCTCATCAAGACCCTCGGCGACGAGGTCCTGTACGCCGCCGACGACGCGGGCACGGCCGCGGAGATCGCGCTGCGGCTCATCGAGACCATGACGCACGACGAGTCGATGCCCGCGCTGCGCGTGGGCATCGCGTTCGGCACCGTCACCACCCGGATGGGCGACGTCTTCGGCAACACGGTGAATCTCGCGAGCCGGCTGACCTCGATAGCTCCCAAGGACGGCGTCCTGGTCGACGGAGCGCTCGCGGAGGAGCTGATCCGGACGGGTGACACCCCCGCGTCCGAGGCCGAGGCGGCGGAGCAGGCGGCGACGGCCGAGAAGGCGGGCGACGAGCCTCCCTCGTACCGCTTCGGCATACAGCCGATGTGGCAGCGGCCGGTACGCGGCCTGGGCGTCGTGGAGCCCTGGCTCCTCACGAGGCGACCGAGGCCGGAGGCCTGACCCTGGGGCCGCGCGCGGGCGCCGCCTATGATCCCGGTCAACGATCGTTGACCGGGAAGCGGGTGGGTGCGGTGGGCGCAGAGGGTGACCAGCGGTTCGGGGAGTTCGTCGCGGTACGGCGGCACGGTCATGTGGCCGAGCTGGTGCTCGACCGGCCCAAGGCCATGAACGCGGTCTCGACGGAGATGGCGCGCTCCATCGGCGCGGCCTGCGCGGCGCTCGGTGCGGACCGGGACGTACGCGTCACCGTCCTCACCTCGACCCACCCCCGCGCCTTCTGCGTCGGCGCGGACCTCAAGGAGCGGAACTCGCTGAGCGACGCCGAGTTGGTACGGCAGCGTCCGACCGCCCGTGCCGCGTACACCGGCGTGCTGGAACTCCCGATGCCGACCGTCGCCGCCGTGCACGGCTACGCCCTCGGCGGCGGATTCGAGCTGGCCCTCTCCTGCGACCTGATCGTCGCCGACCCGACGGCGGTCGTCGGGCTGCCCGAGGTGTCGGTGGGCGTGATCCCCGGCGGCGGCGGTACGCAACTGCTGCCGCGCCGTGTCGGAGCCGCCCGCGCCGCCGAACTCATCTTCACCGCACGGCGGTTGGCGGCGCCCGAGGCGCACGAGCTGGGCCTGGTCGACCAACTGGCGGGCGAGGCGGCCGACCGTGACGAGGCGCTGGCGCTGGCCTCCCGTATCGCCGCGAACTCGCCGGTCGGACTCCGGGCGGCGAAGCGGGCCCTGCGCCTCGGGCACGGGCTCGACCTGCGGGCCGGCCTGGAGGTCGAGGACGCGGCGTGGCGGTCGGTGGCCTTCTCCGGGGACCGTGCGGAAGGTGTCGCGGCGTTCAACGAGAAGCGGAAGCCGGAGTGGCCCGGCGAGTAGGACGTACGTCGCCCCGCCACGTTCTCGACGGAGAGTGACGCCCCCTCGCTCCGGGTGATCAAATCACCCCAAAGCACCCTAAGGTGGGGTGATGGGAGAGGACGTACGGCTACGGGCCGTGGTGGAGCTTGCCCAGGCCATGGCCTCGGCGCACACCCCGCACGAGTCCTGGCGGGCCGCCGCGCTCGGCGCGCGCGACGCGCTGGCCGGCAGCTTCGCCGCGCTGTCCGTGTGGGAACGCGACCTCGGGCAGCTCAAGGTCCTGGTGAACGCGGGGGATCTGGCGGAGGGGGAGGAGGAGTTCCCCGAGGACGAGTCGTATCCGGTGCACCGGTTCCCCGAGATCGCGGAGTTCCTGCACGAGCGGTGGGCGGGCGGCGGCGAGCCCAACGCGTGGGTCGAGACGGCCGAGGGCCCGGCAGCCGCGGCCGGTGAGCCGGGCTACTGCCACCAGCGGGTCGCCGCGCTGCGCAGCCGGCGCCGGGGGTGCTGCGTCGTCGCGCCGATCGTGCTGCACGGGCGGGCCTGGGGGGAGCTGTACGTGGCGAGGCCGCTCGGGGTGCCGGTCTTCGGGCGCGCCGACGCGGACTTCGCGACCGTCATCGCGTCCGTCGTGGCGTCGGGGATCGCGCAGACGGAGCGGCTCGAAGAGGTCCGCCGGCTGGCGTTCACGGATCCGCTGACGGGTCTCGCGAATCGCCGCGCGGTGGATGTGCGCCTCGACGAGGCGGTCGCGCTGCATCGCACCGACGGGTCGGTCGTCAGCCTCGTCGTCTGCGACCTCAACGGGCTCAAGCGGGTCAACGACACACAGGGGCACGCGGTCGGTGACCGGCTGCTGGAGCGGTTCGGCTCGCTGCTCTCGGTGTCCGGCGCGCAGTTGCCGGGAGCGCTGGCGGCGCGGCTGGGCGGCGACGAGTTCTGTCTGCTGACGGTGGGGCCGGCCTCGGACGAGGTGGTCGCGGTCGCCGACGAACTCTGCCGCCGGGCCGCGGAGTTGGAGCTGGGCGAGGGGGTGGCGTGCGGGGTCGCGTCGACGGGGGACGCGATCGGGCCGCTGAAGTCCGCCCGGCGGCTGTTCCGCCTCGCCGACGCGGCGCAGTACCGCGCGAAGGCGGCGCGGTCGGTGGGGCCGGTGGTGGCGGGGCGGGACGGGGGAGTGGTGCGCCTGGCGGACGAGCCGCCGCGGGCGCCGGAGGGTGGGGAGCGGAGGCGCTTCCGGG
>NZ_JARJHW010000094.1:0-27235 GCF_040560175.1 Streptomyces panacea | reverse complement strand
TTGAGCGGCTTCTCTCCTGGTATCTGCACACCGTGGACGCGGCTTACCCCTTACTCGCCCCGCAGCGGCAGCGGATTCTGCTGGAACCCACCCCTCCCGGTTGCCGCCCCCTTTCGTTCACGGCTCACGACCAGGCCCTTCAGTGGTGCGAGATCGAGCGGGCCAACTTCGTCGCCGCTGTGCACCAGGCCGCTGACTCCGGCAGGGCGAATATCGCCTGGCGACTCGCCGCCGTCTCCTGGGGCTTCTTCTATCTGCGCAGCCACCTGCACGACTGGCTTGACACCTCACAGACAGCTCTCGCAGCGGCCCGCGCCACCTTCGACCGCAAGGGTGAGGCCCAGAGCCTCGGGGATGTGGCTGGCGCTCTGATGCACTGGCGGCGATTCAACGAGAGTATCGACCACTATCGGCAGGCGATGAACCTCTGCCGGGAGCTGGGGGACAGGGACGGCAGGGCACATGCCGTATCCAATCTCGGCAACGTGTACCTGAACAGCGGCAGTCTCGACAAGGCAGTCGAGTACACCCGGCGCGGGCTGGTCTTGCTCCGCACCAGCGGTTACTCCTGGGGCGAGGCGATAGTCCTGGCAAACCTGGGGGACGCCTACCAGCAACTCGGCAGGTTCAGTGAGGCCAAGGACTGCCTGGAGCAGTCACTGACCATTCTGCGGAGGGTCGGCAATCGTTGGGTCGAAGGTGTCGTCCTTGACATTCTCGGCACGGTCGGCTTTCAGCTCCGTCGCTATGACGAGGCCGTCGAGCACTACGAACGGGCGTTGGATGCACATCGGGACGTTGCCAACCAATGGGGCGAAGGCCACACCCTGAGCAATCTCGGGGACGTCCAACTGGCTGCGGGCAAGGCCACTACGGCCCGCACCAACTGGCTCCGGGCGCTGGCGATCTGGACGAAACTCGATCACCCCGACGCCGAAAGCGTGCGGGACAGACTCCGGTACCTGAACGATCCCACTCGCGACGCCCAACCGGATGCCGGTTAGCTCAGGCGCCACCGCGCCCCGAAACTGAGCGGAGTCCGTTCATCTCCCGCCGACGTCACTTGGCCCGCGGCTGGCTCTCACTGTCCGGCGCAGCACACGTCCCCTGACAACAAGAACCGCACCGCCCCGTCGCCTGCCAGAGCCTCTCCTGCTCGGGGCGCCGACCTCGGCAACGACCAGGAGATCCAGTTCACTCTGTGCCTGGCACGCCCGAAAGCCCGGAGCAGGGCTGAAAGCACACAACCACCCTCGCCCGGCCCGTCCTAGGATTTTTCGGTCGTCCGGGGGAGCGGGACTTCGGGCGTTCGGCAAGGCCGGCGAGGTCGGCCGGCCAAACACTGGTTCTTGAGCGAGCGCACCCGCAGTGCTGGTAGCCGACGCCGTCCTGGTCCAAGAGACGCCAATCATCGCCGTCTGGTAGCAGGTGGCGGTTTTTGGAGTTTTCCTGCGGGGGGACGGTGGCTTCTGCCCTGATTCTCGACTGGAGGCGAATCACGCAGAAAGCCGCGGCCTTCCTTGCCTAGTAGGCTATTCTCTGATGCCATCTCTGATGGCCGGGGAGGAGCCCGCCGCGGGTTCAGGAAGCTATGCGAGTCGGTTGGATCAGGGGGGCCTGTTGGTGGCTTGGGAGCCCGCCGCGGGTTCTGGAAGCTTCCTTCTTGCAAGAGTAGGGGCAGTTCTGCAGGCTTGCTCGCCGGGGGTGCGGATGGCACGGCCGTGCGCGAGTGGGAGTTGCCGGGCTGCGCGACTGCGAACTGCGGGGCTGAGGAATTTTGGGGAACGGGCTGGACGGTGCCTGAAAGTGCCTCTGGACGGTAGTTAGGGGAGTTGCGATCAGAATCACTTGTAACGGGTGCCCTGCTCGCACCCACTTGTTGCGCCGCCTCGTAGGCCTTCCGCCAATCCTCGTAGTAGGCATTTACTGGCAAAATGACCTCCTGGCCGTTCGGCTGACCAGACCGTTAATGCGACTGGTCTCGCCGCTCGTCTCATGAAAATGGAACCAAGGCCGGGCGTTCTCATCCCATAGGTGCTAAGGCCCGGCAAGCCTTGCCTCTGCTGCTCCTATGGATTGACAACGGCGTCAGGGGCAATACGGTTCACTGCAGCTTGCAGGCAGCAGCCGGTGTCCAGGTCACCGAGCCGAACATGTCGGCCTGGTCCCGCAGCACGGCCGGGTCCGCTATGGTCTCGCCGCAGTCGGCGAGCATCACCGCCAAGCCGGCGGCGATCCGGCCAGGATCATGACCCGCCCGGACAGCGTGAGAAGGACCGGGTGGTGCTGGGGGAGGGAGTCACCTCGGCCCGACGGAAATGCTCGCTGAAGAATCCTCAGCTTGTCCTCCTACGCTTGAGTGGAGGTTGACCGTTCCGTGGCTGCTTGTAACGTTCGCCGTAACCCGGGCTGTTCGGATCTCGCTGATGTCCTGTGTGCCGGTTTGCCGCATGCGCCACCAGATTACTCGCAGCGGGCTGGGGCGCCCTGCCTGGTGGCGCGCCCCAAGGCGCTGGCGGCCGGGGCTCGGGGCCTTGAACGCCTTGTCCCTGGGAGGGGTGGACCACTGCTTGCTGGTGCCGAACTGCGGCGTTGATTTCGGCGGCGAGTGCCCCGGCCAGCTTGGCCAGCGCCTCCGGGGGCACGGGAATGGTGGCCTCGCTGGACATCTGGGGGGCGAAGGGTTGCTGCGCCGCCGAAGGATTCTGCTGCGGGTGCGATGGAGAGTCCGGGAGTTGCTGTTTCCGTGCCTGTAGGTACTTGTCCAAAATCCGAAGGCCCGTCGATCCCGCTGCGACAACTAGTCCAAAGGCCATCAACGGAACTCCGGCCCCCGCCCCGAACCCCGTGAGAGTCATTGCTGCTCCCGCAGCCGCCATTATGAGACCGATCTTCGTGGCGCCTCGCGACTTCAGGACTGTCCCGGCCGTGCTATTGAGTGCGCGAACCGTTGCTCCTGCCAGCCGGGAGAGCCACCCCTTCCGTTCCTCTTCCTGGTCGCTCTCAACGCTGTTCGTACCAGCCATGCGGCGCTTCTACCTTTCGGGACGTAGGTGTGTCGACAGAGCCAACGAAGGCACATCGTGATCGACCGCCGGTGGACGGATTGTCGTGCTCAAGGCGCTTAGTGCCACCGGCATCTGTGTCTGCGAGATCAGTCTCTTGCCCGACTTGATGTGCCGCTCACGACAGATGGCCACGGACAGAGCATCTTGAACAAGAACGGCCAGGGGGCGTTGTCGGTTCAACGCAACGAGCCTTTTCAGCCTCGGTGGCGTGCACCACAGGTGCCGTTCCAAGCGGCCGGCGGTTGAGGAGGACCGGGGCTGACACGCTGCAGCCTGGTCCGGACTCTGCGAACGGCGGTGCCACAGCGGATGGCCCGTAACAATCTTCGCCTCAAGCACCATTGCAGCGATGAGGCGGTGAACTCTTTTTCCCCGATGGCCGTTGCGGTGTGAGCAGAACTGTTGTGGCGCGCGGCCTTCGACTGCTGTTCGATTCCTAGATCCGGATCGGGCCGTGCAGGTCGCGCGCGGACACCGCAAGGAAAGGATGGATATGAACAGGGGTGACGAAACTGACGGGACGATCTCGAAGGGCGACCCTCTCGCACCTGCGGCCCCGGCAGATGCTGACCGGCTAGCAGGTTCGGCGCAGGGTTCCGAGCCTTCCCAACATCTTGCCGTGGTCATTTTCGACGACGGCTCCGCCGCCATCGACGGGGAGTCGGTGCCGGTGATGCCGGGGGAAGCGCTCGATGTCGCGATCCTCGACATGCTGCACGGGTACGCACGCAGTCGGAACACTCCCGTGACGGGAGCCATTTCCGACCCGTCCGCGGGCTACGTGGCGATCGTAGAAGTCGCTCCGGACGGATCCAGCAGGCTGCTGGAGCAGGTTCAGGGGGAAGCGGACGGAGAAGCGGGGGCCGCTGGGCCCCCGGAACCTCTGGAGCGTGCTCAAACCCCAGAGCCTGCCGAGCCGTTCGGGGCCGGCAGGCCCCGTGCCGAAACGGGTCCCCCGGAGACCGGTCGTGGGGGTACCGCCGCCGCCTCGCAGAGTGCGAGGCCGACACCCACATCTCCCGGTCTTCGGCATCCTCCAGGCGGGGCAACCGTCCGGAGGAAGGAGCAGGCTCAGTCGGATGACGAGTACGAAAAACCTGGTTTGTTCCAGCGCCCCCTGGTCGTTGGCGGGGTAGCGGCTGGTGTGGCGGTACTCGTCGTTGGTTCGCTGGTGGCGATGGGCAGTGGAGCAGGTGGCGGCGAAGAGCACAATCAGGCGGCCGGTTCCGGCAACAAGGCAAGCAAATCTCCGATGACCTTCCAGCCACCGAGCTACCCGCCTTCCGACATGCCGTTGCCTTCGTTTTCGATGCCGCCGTCCGCCTCAGCATCGAAGTCGCCCGCGAAGTCAGCGTCGAAGTCGCCTTCGGCTTCATCGAAGCCGCCCAAGCCCAAGCCCAAGCCCGAGCCGAAGCCGAAGCCGGAGCCGGAGCCGAAGAAGAGCCGGGCGCCCAAGGGCGACCCTGGAGTGCCAACCGGTGCGGTGGTGATCAAGAACGAGAAGTACGGCTACTGCCTCGACCTCCCCGGCTGGGGCAAGGGCCGACCGGGAAGCGCCGTCTTTGACGAAAAGAGCTGCACTACGTCAAAGCGTGACAACCAACTGTGGGTTCTGGAACCGATTTTCAAGGACCGCAGCACCGGAGATTCCTCCCTCTACCTGATCCGCAACGCCAAGGACGGTCTCTGTCTGGACCTGGCGGGTACGGGTAAGGTGAAGCCCCCGAAAGCGGTGGTCGAGAACACGTGTAAAGCCACCGAGAAGGACAACCAGTTGTGGTGGTTCGACAAGCGCCGCAACGGCACGTACTGGATTCGCAATCAGAAGAGCGATGACATGTGCCTCGATGTGTGGCGAACGAACAGGAAGGCCGAGAACGCCAAAATCACCGTCTACCGGTGCAGTGATAAAAACGACCACCAATGGCGGTTCGTGAAAGGCTGATCCGATGCGGCTGAGAGCGGATGTGCGTAGGTGCGCATCCGCTCTCAGCCATGTCACTCTCCGGTGTCTAGCGCCTTTGTTGGTCCGATTCCGACGAAGGCGCGGGTGGTGGGCCGAACGGGTCGACAGCGTCGACGGGCGGCGCCTCCTTCGACCGGTGGTTGCCGGGCTTGCAGCCGGCGAAGGGCCCCATCGGATCGCGCAGTGACTGCATGACCGGCCCCAGATAGTCCCGGTGCCAGTTGGCGGGTCCGGCCAGCGGGGAACCGGGGCCGGTCAGATCCGCCCAGGCAAGCCACAACCCGTGGAGCTGGGCCACCGCTTCCTGGTGCTCCCACCAGCGAGAACACCAGGGGGCGGCGGAGGTGATCTCCCGGCCGTACACCGGCAGCAGCACGTGATGGGTCCACAGCGTCAACTGGCGCAGATTCCGCGTGTACTCGGGCCCGTCCAGGTAGAGGATGAACTGTGGTGGCGGCGGAGGGGGCGGGGCCTCGGAGGAGGGCTCCGAGGGCGACTGGGCCTCCTGTTCGGCTTCGGGGGTGTCGATCGTCATCGGGTTCGCTTTCAGTGTGCGATGTGGACCGCCTCGGACGGGCCGAGGCAGTCACGGGGTGTGGAGAGGCGGGCCTGTTCGGGCTTCACGACAACGCCGGAGGCGGGCGGGCGCGGTCGCTCCGGCACCAGCGGAGAGAAGAACACCGCCCGGCACCGGAGGGAGAGAGCCCGGGAACTTGCCGTGGCCCGAGCTGGGTCACGGCAAGTCCGTCTCCGGCGGACGTGGCGGGCGGTAGAACTCCCGCGCGGCTTGAATCCGCTCGCCAGGGGGTGATGCGCCTAGCGCGCGCTGCGGTAGATGTTGCCGCTGCCGTTCGGGGTGGCTCCGTTGAAGAGGCCCGTCGGGCTCGTCTGGGTGGACAGAGCGAACCACGCGTAGCGCTCGACGTAGTCCATCTTCTCCAGCGTCTCCGTTGATGTCTTGATGAAGTTCTTCTGCTCCTGCTCGTTCGGGTAGCGGGGTGTGCCCTGGGTGAAGTCGATGAGGGCGTACTCGGTCAGCCAGACCGGCTTGTTGTATCGCTTGTGTACACGCTCCAGGTACGCGGCCAGCTGGTAGGTGGCTCGATAGCTGAAGTCGGAGCCGTACCAGTGCACCGGAATGAAGTCGACACGCAGGCCGCGTTCCTGGGCTCCCTTCATGAACCGGTCCAGCCAGCCGCCGGGCTTGTCCGCGTCGGCTGCGACCGCCGGGGCCCCCAGGTTCAGGCCGGTCTTCTGCAAGTGCGGCCACAGATCCAGGGCCTGCTCGGGGGTCATGTTGGCCTGTCCGGGCAAGTCCGGCTCGTTGAAGCCGAGGAGGTTCTTCCCCGACCTGGCGGCGTTGCCCAGTTCCGCGTCGGTGACCGAGCCAGGACCCCAGATCGTCGGGACGAACTCGACGCCCTTCGGCCTGGCGACCCCGGCACTTGAGGAGGCCCAGTTGTGGTACCACTTCGCACCGGAGCCCGCCAGCGCCTGGGCGGCGCCTTCGACGGGGTTGAGGCCTACGCCCTTGGCGGATGTGCCGACAGGACCGCTTTGCTGCCTGGTCTTGGTCGCGGTCTTGGGCTTGAGCTTGGTCTTGGTCTTGGTCTCAGCGGGGTGATCGGGCTTGGCGGCGGACCGCTTGGCCGCGCCGAAGCCGTGGAAGGTGACGGTCATGCCGCTGCATTCGCTGCACTGGCGCACAACCTGGTTGCCCGCCTCGGCGTCATGCTTGGACCAGGAGTACGCCGATGCGCACTTCTCCGTGAGTGCCTGGCTGTAGGCGGTCTTCGCGTCCCGGTTCGGGTTGACGCAGACGATCGGCCTGCCTGTGTTGGGACTCATGTTCAGGTTCTCGGGCGGGCAGACGGACAGCAGATCCTTGGCACAGCCGACCGGGGCACACTGCCCGCCGTCCTTCGGTGGCGGCACGCCGTCGGGGGTGATGGTGATCGGAACTGTAACGGCGTTGACGTAGCTGACGTTGTACCAGGGGGCCGAAGAGTCCGCCCTGTCGAAGTTGAACTCGGCGAGACTGGCCGGCTGTTCGCCGGTCGAGCAACGGTCGGTGTACGGCCCGCAGTCGGCCACGGTGCAGCTGAAGAGTTTGAACTCTTTGTCTCCGGATGTTCTGTCCTTTTCCTCCTTTCCGTCGCAGCCCTGGCGGGCGAAGAACTTGCCACGCCAGTGCCCGGCGCCCGAATTCTCAGGGATGGCTACCGTTGCGGACTGGCCCGGGCGCAGCATGGGCAGCCCGGTCAGCGGGGTCGAGCCGTCGGCGTTGACCGTGGAGCCGACCCAGATACGGCTGTTCGTGTCGTTCAGGAAAGTGACGGTGTGTTCTGCACCACCGGCGGCCGCTTCGGAGACGCGGTCTTCACCGCCGCCGAAGGAGCCCTGGGACGCCGAGGTCACGGCAGACACAGCGACGACCAACAGAAGAGCCAGCAGAAGTGGCCGAAATGATACGAGTGATCTCACACGCATAGAACATGCCTCCCAAATCAGGGATCGAATACGCACGCACGACGTACGCACGCGGCGGACGGTTCACCCTGCGGGCATCCATTGCGCCGTCGTCTTTCGCGGATCGCAGGAAGGAGGTCAGTTCGGCTCAGGGGTGGCCACCAGGCCCTGCCCGTCCGGAACTTCCACATGATTCGTTCAGCACGGTTCGGTCGTCCAACAGTTGCCGCCCCCGCAAGGACATCGGCAGCAGCGGCCGAACGAGCTCCCACTCCCCATCGGGCAGTTCACGGCGACGTCCTTGCCCGGCGCCTGTTCACCCACCCACAGCCCGGTGTCAGCTACGTCACGTTGGGCCATCTTGTGTGCACACGACTGAACCGTTTGTGGCTCCCAGCCGTTTCATCTGCACGGTCGGTGAGGATCGATGCGGGGTCCGGGCCCGCTTCCGATGACAGCGCCGGTCGCGCCGCGGCACGGACTGCGGCCCTGCGGTGGGAGCGGTTCTCGCGACCAAGGTGCCGAGGTCCCCATCCGCGTGATGCCCCCGCCGACACCTCCCCGTCAGCGACCCATCCAGGAATGTGAAATGAACATGGACCAGCCCTCGCAGCAAAGGCCACACCCGCTGAGTCGCCGCGTGGACAGAGCCGAACCCGATATCGGCCGATACCGCGGCATGCTGATGGCGGCACAGCGCTGATCGTTCTGGCTATGGGCGGCTGTTCACTGTACGGACAGGCCTCCATCTCACCGAGCGTCCGAGGCATCTGTCCCGGCTGACAAACCCCTGCACTTTCATGGAAGGCAGCAACTGGCCGGCGGCATCGACCACACGAGCTGGACCAAGGCCTCCCCGCATGAACCATTTTCGTCCCAAGGTCATCACTCGCCAAAAGAGTCAGAGAGGTCCTCCGCCTGCCGAACGGACGGCGAGGTGTGTCCGACAGTGTTCACACCTTCACCGATCTCACGACTGGAAGAAATTAAACAGCGTATCCGTGGGTGCTTCGTCAAAGAATGATGCGGAGCGAAGTTCCCGGGGGTCGGCATCAGCACGAGGAGAACGTTAACTATGCGCGAAATTGTTTTGACTGAAGAGGAAATAACGACGGTCGATGCTCTGGTCTCGGAGCTCGACGAAGGGTACGAGGACCTGGAGGGCCGGGACTTCCTCCGGGACGTGGCAGTGCACGCGCACCGGCTGCCCGAGTCACTCCGGCAGGGACTCGTCCGGTTCCGGCTGGAGGAGGCAGAGCCGATCTGCCTGGTCCGCGGCCGGGGGATCGACGAAGCGGCCGTCGGCTCCACCCCGCCGCACTGGAACGACGACGGCGCCCGCCTGCGGACCCGGCGCGAAGACATCTACCTCCTGCTCTGCTCTCACCTGCTCGGAGAGACTGTCGCCTGGGCCACGGAACAGGGCGGGCGGATGGTTCATCAGGTGCTGCCCATCGCCGGAAACCAGGGGGGCCAGTTGGGCACCAGCACCGACCAGCTTCACTGGCACACCGAGACGGCCTTCCACCCGGAGCGGATGGACTACGTCGCGCTGCTCTGCGTCCGCAACCACGACGCGGTACCCACCACCTACGCCTCCGTCGACGACCTCGACCTGGACGACGAGACTCGCGAGCAGCTCCTGCGTCCGGCGTACCCCTATCTCCCGGACGAGGCGAATCGCGCGGCCGCCCAGCCCGCGATGACCGCTCCGGATTCGACGGGGCCGCTGTCGGAGCTCATCGCCCGCAGCGCCGCCCGCGTCCGGCAAATGTTCGACGAGCCGGAACGGGTGCCGGTACTTTTCGGCGCCCAGGACAGTCCCTATCTGCGGGTGCACCCGCACTACATCGCCGACTTCGGGGACGACGTCGCTGCGGAGAAGGCGTTCGACCGGCTCAAGGACGCGGTCAACAACACGTTGCGCGAAACGGTGTTGAACCCCGGTGACCTGCTCTTCATCGACAACTTCAAGGCGGTGCACGGCCGTCGGGAGATCCCCGGCCGGATGGACGGTGCGGACCGTTGGCTCAAGCGCGCGTTCGTTGTCCGCGACTTGCGCAAGAGCCGGGCGCTGCGGGTGAGCGCAGAGGACCGCGTCGTCCACTGATTGCCTTGTGGTGCTGTCCGGCTGCCGCCGAAGGGCCGGCCGCTCGGACCGCCGCGACCGCCGTGGCCTGCCGGCTGAGTCGGCCGACCCGACATTTCTGAGAAACCCGAAGAGAAGAAGAGAAGGGGAGCCCGTCTTGAGGGTGAGGTTCCGCAAGATCCACGGTGCCGGGAATGATTTCGTCCTGGTCACAGGTGCCGCCGACGAGCGGGACTGGCGGGCGTGGGGACCGCGATTGTGTGCGCGGTCGACCGGGGTCGGGGCGGACGGGTTGGTCGTCAGTGCTGTTGCCGGCAAGGACCCCGCCGTGCTGGACGTACTGTGCGTCAATCCGGACGGGTCGATCGCGGCCCTATGCGCCAACGCGTTGCGCTGCGTCGCCTGGTGCGCCTCCCGTGAGCACGGTTGGGTCACCATGCGCCTGATGATGGCGGGTGTGCCGCACGAGGCCGTGGTCGACGGTACGCATGTGCGTGTCACGGTCGAGGCGGGCGAGGTCGAGCCGGAGCGGATCGTGGAGACCTGGCACGGCGGCACCGTACGGTTCGACGCCGTGTGCGTCGGCGCGAAGCACCTTGTGGCGCTCGTCGATGACGTGGAACGGCTCGACGTCGCGGGCCTGGTCCGTCAGGTCCGCGACCGCGGCGCGGCGGCCGGCGCGAATGTCAGTGTCGTTCAGCGCCTGGATTCCCGGCAGTTGGCGATCCGTACGTACGAACACGGAGCTGAAGGCGAGGCCCTCAGCTGTGCCAGCGGCGCCGTTGCCGCAGGCGTCGTCGCCACGCGCAGTGGCCTGGCCGACGTCGCCCGGCCGGTGACCGTGCACAATCGCGCCGGAATGCCGCTCACCGTCACCGCGCACCCGGAACACCCCGCGTACTGGGTGGGTGGTCCCGTCACTCACGTCTTCGACGGAGAGGTCGAGTTGACCTGACCACACCACAGGCGATGTCCCCCGGCCCGCGCCGCCGAGCGCCGTTCTCTCCGCGCCGATCCCGCCGCGACCGGTGCCGTACCCGATCCGTTCTCTCTTCTTCTAGGATGATCGTGCTGTCTCGCCGCCTGTGTCAGCTCTACGCCGGCCTCCTGCTCTACGGCGTCAGCCTCGCAATGATGCTCAATGCCGCTCTCGGCCTCGACCCCTGGGACGTCTTCCATCAGGGCCTCGCCGATCTGACCGGCCTCTCGTTCGGGACGGCCACCGTGATCACCGGCGTCGTGGTGCTGCTTTTCTGGATCCCGTTGCGCGAGCGCCCCGGGCTCGGCACGGTGAGCAACGTCCTGGTCATCGGGCCAACGGTGGACATCACTTCGCCACTACTACCCACCCCGCACACTCTGCTCCCGAGCTTCCTGCTGCTCGCCGCAGGCATCGTCCTGAACGGCGTGGCCAGTGGCGCCTACATCGGCGCGGGCTTCGGTCCCGGGCCACGGGACGGCCTTATGACCGGCATCCACCGCCGGTCCGGGCGCTCGCTGCGGCTCATACGAACCTCCATCGAACTCTCCGTGCTGGCCGTTGGCTTCCTACTCGGCGGCACGATCGGTCTCGGTACCGTCCTGTACGCCGTTACGATCGGTCCTCTGGTGCAGTTTTTCCTGCCCGTGCTTACGCCGGCGCCCCGACCCGCGGGCAAGGAGGATCTGTCACGCCAGGAAGCGGAGAGATCCGACTGACGCCGGCTGAACGTCGGTGGTCTCCCCACAGGACGACCACCGAGAGCACCGAAGAACACCAGCGGTCTGGCCCCGGACGACCGCCCGGCACCGGGAACGGACCACGGGAAACCCGGTACGACGTTGGTAAGACCGTCCGACGGGAGAAGACAAACGGCCGGAAGGTCAAGAAGAACTTCCCAATGACGATGTCAAGCCGCTGTCGTGACGGTGGGTAGGACTCGTCACACGTTCCTTCGCGGATCACGGCCCACAGGACTGACTGTCGACGAGTCAGAGCGAGCAGGGTTTGCTTGTGCCCCTCCCTCGTTGCGCTTTCGCCCGTAGCAAGCCTGGGAGCTGTAGCAGGTTGTAAGGCCGGCCATTGCGGAGAGACAGAAGGCTTGGAGTAAGACGTTGTTTCACTTGGCGAGCCTGGAAGATCCTGGTCAGACTGCGCTGCTGCCCGCGCCGCGCAACCGCGATCGGGCAGGCCATCCTCGTTCTGCACCACGTCGAAGCGAACCGCTACGCAGGATGCCTGCTGGCTCCTGGTCATCCCGGCCGGCACCATCCTGGCCATGCCGGCCCGCACCCTCGACGTGGCGACCTCGCTCCCGCCGCATTGGGCGGGCCTGACCTCCGGCCTGGGTCCGGCCCTGCGCATGGTCGCTCTGCTGGTGCCGACGACGATGGCGGCCGTGGCCGCCGGTTGCGGCGGCACCACCTTAACGCGTACTATCGCGAGCTTTCGCAAACGCGTACTATCGCGTTCAGTCTCCCGGTGAGTACGACAACCCGCCCCGTTGAGGAGCCCGTCATGCCCGCTGTCCTGAACCCCGTCCTCGATCTTCTGACCATACGCGGCACCGTCACCGAGGCCGAGCAGGTCACCGCCCGGATGCGTCGGCTGCGCATTGACGGCGGACAATTGGCCGGTCTGGAGGTCCATCCAGGCCAGCAGGTGCGAGTCCTGGTCGGCGGACTCACCCTCCGTACGTACTCGATCTGGCACTACGACCCGTCCGGCGGCGTCGAGTTGTGCGTAATGGACCACGCAGCGGGCGGACCGGGCGCCCGATGGGGCCGCACCGTCGCACCAGGCGAACAGGTGCGGCTGCGGCGCCCCGAGGGCACCTTCACGTTGCGTCCCGACGCCGCCCGCCACCTCTTCGTCGGCGACGAGACGGCCTCGGTCGCGTTCGGTGCGATGCTCGCGGCACTGCCCGGGGAAGCCGTCGTCTCCGGGTGCGTCGAGACGGCGACAGTTGCCGACCGGCTGCCTCTGGCGGGCGGCGACCGGCTCGACTGGGTACTCCGGGGCGAGACGTCACTGCCGGACGCGGTACGACGTCTCGCCCCCGAACCCGGCGGGATCGCGTATGTCGCCGGGGAGGCACGGGACGTGCAAGCAGTGCGGCGGGTGCTCCAGGAAGCGGGGTGGGACCGGCGCGCGGTCCTGACCAAGCCGTTCTGGACGCCGGGCAGGAAGGGCATGGACTGACGGCCAGGGCGTAGGCCTCCGCCCGCTACTAGTGATCCACAGGTACTGAGCATTGCTCAGCGCGTCAGCGAGCGGCAACAGCGCGGCAAATGTGCGTGCACCGTGGCGCGGACGCTGACGGCGTCAACGGCGAAGCGTGACCAGTCCAAGGCCCCCTGGGCACCGAGTTCGTCGAGGATGACGCGGTGCAGACGGGCCCAGACGCGCTGCTGACTCCATCGCGCGAAACGCCGGTAGACGGTGGGCCAGGCAGGCCCGAACACCGGAGGCAACTGCCGCCAGGAGCAGCCCGACGTGGCCACGAACACGATCGCGATCAGACATTCACGGTCCCCGGCTCGCCGACGGCCTCCGCCCTGAGGACGCGTCACCACCGTCTCCGGCACCACCCGCCGAAACAACTCCCACAACTCATCCGAAACCAGATGCTCAGCAAGACTCGTCATACCAACACAACGACACCCCTCGCCAAAGGAAACGTCGTCTTAACGCGATGCCGCCCATTGTCGGCGTTCCAACCTTGCCGTGATCGGTCCGCAGCCTGTCGTCCCGGATGAACTGCCCGTACCCCTTGCGAGCCGGCAACTTGATCAGCGGAGTACCGACCAGGGTGAGTAAAAGGCCGATGGTCCGGCGAAAAAGATTTGCTTCATCAGGCGGCTGTCTCTCCCGCGGCTCCGTTCCCGATTGGATACAGACCACCACCCACGTCTCACCGCGCCATTCACCGTCGACCTGAACACCATTCGCCTCAACCCAACCAACTAAGCCAGGGATTGACTGCCTTGTTGGGGGGAAGTCGGTGTGCACGAACAGCCGGACCGTCCCGCCCGATATGAATGAGCTGATGACGTATGACTGATCTCATCCCCCCTCTTGACGAGAAGACAGACTCCGGCGGGAGGCGCACGCCGGCCGACGACACCAGCCCGCCTCAGCGCAAGACGGTGCTGGAGCAGTGGGGCGGCATGTCGGGAATGATCTACATGACGCTCCCGATCGTCGTGTTCGTCGTCGCGAACTCGCTGCTCGGTCTCAACGGCGCCATTGTCACGGCCGTCGGCGTTGCCCTGGCCATCACAGCCCTGCGGCTCATCCGCAAGGAATCGCTCGCGCCCGCGCTCAACGGCCTGTCCGGAGTCGCGGTCGCCGCTGGTATCTCCTGGTGGACCGGGTCCGCCAAGGATTACTTCCTGGTGGGCATCTGGCTGAGCCTAGTCGGCGCCATCCTGTTCGTCGCCTCCGTTCTCGTACGCCGTCCGCTGGCCGGCCTGGTCTGGAACGCCATCAGGGGCCAGGACAACACCTGGCGCGAGGACAAGGTCTCCCGCTACTACTACGACATCGCCACCCTCGCCCTGGCGGCCGTCTTTGGCGCCCGCTTCGTGGTCCAGCAGTGGCTCTACGACTCCGACGAGACTGGCTGGCTCGGCTTCGCCAAGATCGCCATGGGCTACCCGCTTCTCGGCCTGGCTCTCCTGGTGGTCGCCTGGGCCTCCCGCCGCTCCGCCCAGCGCCTGCAAACCCTCTCCCGGACACCGGGGACCGGCCAGCACCGGGCCCCGGTCCCTCCGCACACGCACCGCTGACGCCCGCTCTCGGAGTCAGCACCGAGACTGTACTGGGCCTCGCTCTGAGCTTGATTTTTAACGTCCGCCGCGAGCTGTGCGGATCAGTGCTTCGGTGGGTGCGCAGAGCCAGCGACCAAGCTGATTGCTGCTGACGAAGTAGTGGATGCTGACGTATCCGTTGGCTTTGTCAACGAGAACGGGGGCTTCTTCTCGGTAGATGTGCCGTAGATAGCGGCGGCGAATCGGTGCCCCGGCCACCAGCAGCAGTGGCGAGGCGATGGCGATCACCAACGGGACCATGGCCCTGACCAGGGTGATCTTGCCTGTCTCGTCGATGCGCACGGACTCAGTGTGGTTGTGACTGCTGCGCGTTTTCAGCTAAGCGCCTGGTTTTGGTGCCGACCTTGTGGTGGGCGGGGCGGGCGTATGCCTGGCCGGTGGCGAGGATTCTGCCCACGTCGTGGCGGGCGGCGGGACGGCGGTTCTTCGATGTCGAAGCGGCGGAGGAAGGACTGCCAGCAGTGGTGGACGTCCGCCGTGGTGGCGCCGGTGCCCGACCACCACAGCCAGACCGGCTTGTTGACCCCGCCGGAGGGCAGGTGCTCGACTGCCAGACGGATCACGGTGCCCTCGATGAGGGGTAACGGTCCCTTGTGGTCGAGCCAGGCGGCCCGCCAGGTCAACCTGGGGTGCAGCCGGTCCCACGCATGCGCGGTCGCCTTCCCGTAGAGGCAGGTGTCGGTGGTAGTCACGGCCTGCTCGTTGCCCCAGGTAGCGGGGTCGCCGAAGACGAACTCGCCGCCGGGCTTGGGTGGTCGGCCGCCCTTGGGGGCGTCGGCCGTCGCATCACGCCGTCGGAGCGGAGCCGTCCGAGGATCTGTACCGGTAGGCCGGTCAGGAGGTGGTCGATGCGCGGGGCGTCGTATCCGGAGTCCAGGACGATCAGGATCTGCGGGTCGCCTTCCGTCCACTGCCCGGGCTCGACAAGGCACTCGATCACCCCGCGGATCTAGACGGTGGTGATCGCGGCGAGGTCGGCTCCAGGCTGGAGGCGGACCGCATCCAGGACCGCCGTCCAGGAACTGCGGCCGGTCTCCAGCGCGGCCACGATCGAGTACGTCCACCCGGGCATCATCTGATGCTTGGCCTCGCCGCGGCCGTAGGCGTGGCAGAACGAGCGGTCCGGGACGGTGGCGGCGTCCGGCCGCAGCCACGGCGAGACGTCCACCGCCGGCACCAGCCTGCCGTCCGCTGCCTTCGGCAGCGGCAGTCCGGCCAGCGCCCGGCGCAGTCGGCCGACGTCGATCCGGCCTTGCCTGAGCCCGCCGTAGAGAGATCCGTGGCCCCGCCGGTGTTCCGGCGCGAGGGCCAACTCGACCAGCGACCGCACAGGCCCATCCGTGCACAGCACCGCGTCCGTCAGCTCGAACAACGCGTCACCGCGCGCAGTCAGGCAGTCGTAGAAGTCGGTCCGGAACCGGGACAACACGGTCAAGGAATCGACGCGGACAGCATCGTGCAGCAGACTCACCCTCACGGCCTTGGCCTGATCAACAGCGTCTCGAAAACGCACATGATCACACCAAGGCCGCACCACTGTCGCACCGGCCTTCAACAGCACGACAGGCACCCAACCGCCCCTCCCCGAGCGGACGTTGCAAAACAAGCTGAGCACCTGTTTCCAAGCCCAGGGCGTACCAGTCTCCATTCCGAGTGACGTTCAGTGATAGCCGCCAGGTTCCTGCCCATCTGTTACGACATCAGCAGCTACGGAGGCGGCCGCGCCGATCGCAGAGGGCATCGTGCCGGCGGCTTCCGCCCCGCACACAGGACTGCTCCTGCCAGCGGAGGCTGGCGACGGGGGCGTCACGGCAACAGCGCGGCAGCCGTGCTCGAACTCGGCCAGCAGCGTCGGACAATGAAGACGAGCATGAGTATGGCTACTCGTGCGCCATGAGGCGTTGTTCGATTGTGTGGGGTGTAATACCTACGCCGCTGACCCTGTCGCAGCAGAGCGGTGAAGCTGAGGACAGCCTGATCCGGGAAGTGCCGGGAGGGCGGGAGGAGCCCCGACAAAGCCGGGACGTGCCAGTACTGCCAGATGATGCGGGTCCGGCGAGCGAGATGGAGAGGTGTACGAGAGGAACCGGCGTTTTACGTCTCTCAACTACTCACCGGCTCGAACCTGGCGGATCAGGGCCGGAGGCGATGCGCACCCGGACGCCTGGACCGTCGAATTCTCCCGCCACACCAGCCGCCGTACTCCAGGACCTCACCTACGAACTCGCCATCACCCAATCCGCACCAACAATCCACCCGCCGAAGGCGCCCCGGCACGGACACGAAGCCCGCCGCACCACCACACCCGCCGCAACCAACCCCCACCGGCGCTCGGTCACCCCATCCGGAGCAGGTAGACCCAGCTGGGAGCCAAGGGCATCGCAGTGCAAGCCTCTGTGCTGCACGGAAGGCAGAAAACCAGCCGGTGGCACATCAACCTGATTCAAGCGCTTCCAAAGACGGCTGTTGGGAACCGACCAACGTGACAACCTGTCATGTTTGCTCCCGGAATCCGGCGGCAGCCCTGCGGCTGCGGGCAGTGGCCGCGCTGGCGGCGGGCCGGGCGCGTGAGGACGTGGCGGCGGTGTTCGGGGTGTCGCTGAAGGCAGTCGACTCGTGGTGGGCGAAGGGGCAGGCCGGCGAGCTGGACGCACTGGTCATGCGTCTGCGTGGCAAGCCGATCGGGGTGCACCAGGTACTCAGGGAGGCCGAGCAGGTCGCGGTGCGGGAGGCGGCCCTGGACCACCAGCCCTGTGACGTAGGGCTTTTCCGGTCAGCTGTGGACGCGGCGGCTGGTGGGTGAGCTCATCGCGAAGCTGCACCGAGTGCGGCTGGCCGAACCGGGGATGGGCACCTGAAGCGATGAGGGCTGTCCTTCCAGCGACCGGACAAGCGGGCCGTCGAGCAGGACCCCGAGGCCGTCTGGCGCTGGCATCAGCAGACCTGGCCGAAGATCCGCCGAAAGGGAAGAAGAACGACGGTGAGATCCTCCTCGCCGACCAGGTCACCGGCCACACCTGGGGTGAGAAGGGGAAGACACCCCTATGGTGCCGCTGAGTGGGACCCCGGGTCTCGGTCAACGCCATGTCCGCGATCAGCACCAAAGGCCGAATGCACTTCATGGCCTTCACCGAGAGCTTCACCGCCGAGGTGGTGTGTCGCTTTCCGGACCGGCTCGCCGGGGCACTTCGACCACAAGGCGCATCTCGTGGTCGACAAGCACTCCGCCCACCGTCCCCAGTAGGTCCGGGACTGACTCGTCGGCCATCCCGACAATGTCAAACCGCACTCAAGCACAGCCTGCCCAAACTGCACCGGGCCCGTGATCAGGACGAACTCACCGCCGAGACCCCCCGCTTCCTCCACAGAAACCAGCGACAGCTGCACATCGTCCGCGGCTCCTTCGGCGCCCCCACGTCCGCTACGTCCGCGGCGAGAACCTCACGAGTTTCGACCAATATGCGCACATCTGCGACTCGCTACCCCTTGCTTGGCTTTTTCCTTTTGGTCCTCGCATTGCGGATGTTATAGGCGGCAGTCCGACGAAGATCCTCTGATTCGGGCTGCTTGGAACCGGAGTTACCTGCCGTGCTCCGAGAATGAAGGGCGACACTGGTATTCTGGTCCTGGGAGAGAGCAGTTGCTGGACGTTCCGCCCAATAATGCCGTAATTCATCGATAGTCATACGGCCATTCTGCGTGTCCCATATGTTCTGCTGTAGCGAATCTTGCAGACCCCTCAAGGCCGTTATGTATGCCGCTCCACTTCTCTGTTGCGCAGCGTAGTCCCTGTAGTCGCCTGATTTTTCATATTGTTTTTGTGCCTCGGAATGTAATTCCGACTCCGGCGAAGGGTCAGGTACCTTAATGCCCAAGTTCCGAAGGGAGTTTTCTAGCAGGGCTCCCTTTTCATACATCGCTTCCTTCGCCGAATTGTAATCATCAGGCGTCCAAAGTCTTTCGCCAAGGAATGCCTCAATTTTTTTGTGATTTTCCAATTCTTCTTCCGAAAGCGGCATTCTCTCTCCCACTTTTTCTTTCTGCTTCTGTGCTCGTCTTGTCGTAGGCAGTAACGGACAGCGGACAGTGTCGGTTCAACTCTGCCCGCCACCGAACCTGAACCTGTGCAGTTCTGGCTGTTCAACCTGCCCGCCGACACCCCGCTGCCCACCCTCGTGCTGCAGCTACTCCTCGCGGCCTGGACCGGCGTCTGCCCCGCGGCCCCGGCGTTCTGCCGGGATGTCGCGTTTGGTGATGGTTGGCCAGATGCCGAGGGCGGCGAAGGCGTCGTCGTGGTTGAGCAGGTCGCGGCGGGATTAGGCGATGTCGGCGCGTCCGGCGAGCCGGATGGTCCTGATCGCCAGGTTGCGGATGGTGGCCAGTAGCCTGGCGTTGTACTAGGACTTGTCCGGCCGATCATGTCGGGCTGCTCGGCTTTACGGCTCCGGGATGATGGTCAGCCGAAGCTGATCGACGCCGTCGAAGTCCTCCGCACGGACTTCGACGGCGGAGGTGTCGAAGCGAAGGGTGAAGCAGGGGTCCGCCTCGATGAGGTGTTTCAGGTTCTCGCGGACGCCGTGGTTGAGAGGGGGCGAGAACACTGCGCCCCACTCACCCATGTTGGCGGTGGCCGTTGCCCTGATCGGGATTCGAGCCAGGCAGGTGGATGGGTTGGCCCACCACTCCAGATGCGCCGTCTTCTCGTAGCGGTCCATTCCCCGAGCGTAGACGCCGGTACTCTCCGTCTGGGCTGCTCGTTGTCCCGGGCATGGGTCGGGGTGATCTGAGTGATGCCGGGTTGGAACGTCTGCGTCCCTTTCTGCCGGTCAGCAACGGACGTTGTGGCCGGTGGCGGGATCACCGGCAGGTGATCGACGGGATTCTGCACCGCGTGCGGACCGGGGTTCAATGGCGTGATCTGCCGGAACCGTTCGGGCCGTGGAAGACGGTCTACGAATGGCACCGGCTGTGGTCGGCCGACGGAACGTGGGAGCGTCTGCTCCAGCAGGTTCAGGCCGCGGCCGACACCGCAGGCGAGATCGACTGGGACATCTCGGTCGACTCGACCATTGTTCGTGCGCATCAGCATGCGGCGGGTGCCCGCACCGGCCCGCCGCCGGCGCCCGGCTCAAAAGGGGCCGAAGGGCCAGAACATCAGAACGAAACGCCGTGGCAGAGCCTGCACGCCCGCCTGGTGGAGGTGGTGCGGGAAGTGAGGGCCTGGGCCGCTCGCGGGGCGGGTTCACCACCAAGCTCCACCTGAGCGCGGATGGCTGCTGCCGTCCGCTGTCTCTGATCGTCACACCAGGTCAGCGGGCGGACTGCACCCAGTTCAAGACGGTCCTGGAGAAGATCCGCGTCCCGAAACTGGGACCGGGCAGACCCCGCAAGAAGCCCGACAGCGTCGCCGCCGATAAGGCATACCGCAACGGGCCAGTCCGGAACTACCTACGGCGCCGAGGCATCCGGCACACGGTCCCGGAGAAGCTCGATAGCCAGGCTGGCCGCCTGCGCAAGGGCTCACGCGGCGGCCGGCCGCCCGGTTTTGACGAAAAGCGGTACAAGAAGCGCAACACCGTCGAGCATGCCATCAACAGGCTCAAGCAGCACCGGGCGGTGGCTACCCGCTATGACAAGCGTGGCTACGTCTACCTGGGCACCGCCACCGCCGCAGCCCTCGCCATCTGGCTTCGCACATGATCGGCCGGACAAGTCCTAGTACCGCGAGCCCGGAAGTCACTGGAGAGCTGATGACCGTTCGCTCAGTGTGCTGCCAACTGTTCTGAACGCCTTCCGCATGGCGCGAGAGCGATACCACATTCGCTCCGACATCTACAGTCGGTCCGCGCCGGCCGCTCCTGTGAGTGACTGATTGCGGAACTGTCGCTGTGGTGTTGAGAGAGCCTCCGGACCTGCGAGTCTGAGGCTCTTTCTGCTGGCCCCCTGCTGGCCCGAACGCTCCGGAACGATCCGATCCCAGGCGAACTACGCGTCACGCAACGACACTGGCACCAGCGACTTGACCAGTAGAAACAGCACGGTCCGGCATTACCCGACACGGGCCGACACAGGCCGACATGAAGCATCAGGCAGCCGGCGGAGACTCATAATCCGTCGGCCGTGGGTTCGAGTCCCACCCGCCCCACCAGGCCGCCTCATAGCAGGATCGTTTCTACCTGCGACGACGTGTGAACGGTGGTTGCCACGCCGAGAGGTGATCAGTGTTTGAAGATCATTGGCTCGGCCGATGCTCGGCCGGAGTGTTAACGATCATGGGACGGAGTCCTGCCCCGCTCGGGGCACGGACTCTGGAGATCGTCGCGACACGTAGCCCGATGGTCAGGCGGAGAAGTCCACGCAGGCGCTCGGCTGGGGTTTCCCGGTCGAGCGTTTTGCGTGGGCTCTGTTGAGCTGCGCGGCGATGGCGTTGCGACGTCCGCCCTCGTGGATGAGCAAGTTGGGCGCCCTTGGGGCGAACTGCCCAACAGGGCATTGGCGATCTCGTTCGCGTCGGCTGAGAAATCGAGTCCCGACCACGTGCGGGACGGCCGCCGGTCGGGCTAGGAGGCGCACGGCGGGCAGGTGCTGTCGTACGTCCGATCTCGCCGCATCCGGACAGGCGGCGGCCCCCGTCGATCTCCCGTCGGCGGGGGCCGGTTGCGATCGGCTGACCGACGCCTGTCGGCGGGCGCCCTTCCGCGTACCGTTCGGATAACTCGGACCGCACCAGGAAGAGGCCCATGGTGAACAAGCAGGCCTTGGCGTACGCGGGCCGCCTCGAAATCGCCGACGAGACGGCGCGGCGAGCGTTCCTGCTGGATGCTGAGGAGTTCCGCCGCCAGCTGCGTGGGTTGAAGCAGCATCTCCGGATGGCTGTGCTCGAACACAGTGATGGTGTCTGGGAGGTCGTATGCGGGCCTTCGTACACGCGGGCGCCGAAGCCGCGGTTGTCGGAACCCGACCTGACGCGGGGCGGTCCGCATCCGTTCTGGGGGCACGTGGGGCTACGAGAGCGATCCGAGCGGGCAGACGCACTTGTACGCGCAGCTGATTCCGAACCAGGACGGTCCGGATGCCGAGCCGTGAATCTGGATCACCGCGCCTCGGTACGTGGTGCATGACGTCGACGGCCTGGCGGACGCCATCGCCAAGGCCATTGCACCGTTCGAGCCTGTCGCGCCGCCGGCGGTAGTGGTGAAGCGGTGGTTGACTGTCCGCCCCGTGTCCTGGGGATGAGACTGTCCCTGTTCTGACCGCATGGTCGGCTACGGAGACATGTCAGAGTCGAGTACCGATCGCGCCTGGTTGGCGGCCTGCCGGGCCTCGCGGGAGCATCGGGAGCGATAGCCACAGCCGGTCTTCGCGATGGGTGCCCGGGCAGTTCGCTGTCCCGGGCGGGCTACTCAATCGCCGTCGCTGCCTCCGAGAAGAGATTTCGGAGCTCAGCCTGTGTGGCGCGGGCAGTTCACGAGCGTTGGCCGGACGCGTCCGCTGGTGGTCGGGGAGAAGTAAACGTACGCGGAGGCCTTATCGATGAGCTGGCGTGCGTCGCTGGTCAGTTCCGGATCGGCGGCGGCATTTGGTTGGTCGTCGGCGTCTGCGGTGTTTGGCCGGGTGCCGTCGGCCTAGAAGGCGAACTCGTCCACGGTGCGCAGGATTTCGGCTTCTGTGCATGGGCACGGGGCGCGGCGATAGCCGCACAGGGTGCGGAATGACGCGAGGACGTCGATGGTGTTGTGGGTCCACTGCTGATTGCTCGGCAGAGTTCGGAAGCCCGCGAATGTTTCTGCCAGTTCTTCCAGGACGAGGTGGCGGGAGAGGTGGGTCAGCTCGTGGGACTGGAGCTTGTCCTGGATTTCGCGGATCTGCAGTCCGTAGCGGAGCAGGTCGCGCAGGATGCCGCCGGACAGGGCGTGGGCGAGCATGATGCCGTCCAGGGAGCTGTCGGTGACGTCCCTGTGCGGCAGGCCCCGGCGGACGAACGCGGCCCCGACGCTTCAGCCACCGAGATCAGGACCCGGCATCGCTACCCCTACGACAAGACCGCGACCATCTACCTCGCCGCCATCTTCATCTGGTCCACCCAATGATCGAAACGAAACGGCCTAGCCGTCGAGACGCATCAGTGCGGAGTACGCCGACTCCGCCCGACGCCCCGGCGCAGCATCAGGACGGGCGTGGTCGAGGAAGCTGCGGGTCACGCCGTGGTGAAGTATCCGGCCGGAGTCCATGAGGGTGACGGTGTCGGCCGCGTCTGCCAGATCGACCACGTCATGGGTCGACATCAGGACCGGTGTGTTCGTTGCGATCTCCCCCAGGACATTCCGGAATACGGAACGCTGATGAGGATCGAGACCCGCTGTCGGTTCGTCCAGCAGAATGACGCGGGCGTCGTGGGCGATTGCACAAGCGATACCCGCACGGCGGAGTTGTCCTCCGGAGAGACTGGCCGTCTTCTGTTTGGACTGCTCCGCGAGGCCGACCTGGCCGAGGGCTGTGCCGGCTCTCTCCCACGCCTGGGAACGGTTCTCGCCCTTGAGCCAGGCGACGTAGGCCACGTACTCGCGGGTGGTGAGCTGCGGAGACGTGGGTACCCGCTGGGGAAGCCAGGCCACGTGGCGGCGGAACTCGCGGGTGGCGGAGGTGAGGCTGGAGTCGCTGAAGAGGACTCTCCCCTCGGTCGGTCTGACCGCACCTGCGAGAAGGGCCAGCGTCGTGGACTTTCCCGCTCCGTTGGGGCCGAGCAGAATCGTCAGGCCGTGGTCGGGGACCTCGTAGGTGAAACCGGAGAGGACAGGCCGGAGCCTGCGTCGGTAGGTGAAGGTGACGCGGTCGAGCTGGAGAGTCATCGGTCGGTCCTTGGCACGAGGCAGGTGAGGAGAACGAGTCCCGTCAGAAAGACGAGGGCGGCGCCTGTCGCGGCGTGGGCGACATCGGCCTTCTCGGTGACGATTACCCAGGGATAGGGGTCATTGATTTTCCTGCCCCCGGTGAAGGTGGCGAGGATCATCCAGGATACGGAGACGAGGGCGGCCCGGTGTCTGAGGAGAGGCCAGCACCCGAGGGTGAGGCCACAGAAGAGCAAATTGTTGCGAGCCGCCGCCCACATCGCGTCCGGGTCCAGCGGAGTCATCGCCGCCGCCACCCCGCTCGTCAGGAGGGCGAATCCCCCCACCAGGGTGATATCCATCAGGTCGATCCGACGCACGGCAGATCGCTCAATGCCGGGCAGGCGTCTTTCGAGGCATGAGACAAGCACGACAGAAGGCACGAGGCAGAAAAAGTTGCTCAATTCAGTTGGCAGCGGATGGCTGCCCAGATAGGCGGGGAGAACGAGGACAAGGTCCGATGTGAGGCCGATGCTCAGGATGAAGGCGAACAGCGAGCAGGGCAGCAGGTCGAAGGCGCCTCGTTGACGCAACCACCATCTCATCCTGGATTGCCGCCCTGGCAGGCGAATTGGCGCCGCTCGACGTACCAGGTCTTCTGTTCGCCAGGCGGAAGACCGTTCACCCTGTCCATCTCCTTGATGAGATCTTCTTTGCTCTGTCCCTTCTGAAATGATTCCGATTCACGGGAGAGCCAGTCGAGGTAGTCCCCTGCCGTACCCATGATCCGGGCGGTCCAGAGAGTGTTGTAGTGCAGAGTTTCCCAGTCCGGGTACTTGCAAGGCATCCCCACGACAGCGATCGCCATGTCCGCCCAGGGAGTACGCTCCGAGGCCCCGGCCGCCAGGTCGAGTGTCCACTCCTTGCCTGTGGAATCCAGTCGCTGGACACTGGACACGGTGATGTCGGTGATACGCGTGGGGATCTCCGCGATGATTCCCTTGGCATGGAGTTTCATCGTCATGCTGGATAGTTTGGGCTGAATTTTTCTGAGGTCTTCCGAGCCGACGGCGGGCATGCACACCTCCGGGGCGCGGCCCTGACAGGTGACTGGGGCCAAGCCCGTGGCGGCGGGAGCGAACGAGGTCCACTCCCGCGTGATGCCGTGGGCGCCGAGCAGACCGCCGCCGACGAGCAGCAGAGACATCGCGACAGCACCGGCGCGGATACGTCGAGGACCGATGGCCAGGATGAAGGCGAGCGCAAGGCAGACCGTCGGGAGCAGGGCGGCGACCGTCATGGGGCCCGAGTACGCCTCGCCGAAACCGAGATGGCCAACAGCTCCGGTCACGTGGTGCGCCCACCAGTTGCTCGTACCCAATGGGTAACTGATTCCGAGGAATACCGCTATGGATACGAGCGGCGCGGAGTACAACGCGTGAAGACGCCGCCCGACGAGGAATCCTATAATCGCGTGCGCGGTGAGCAGGACGACGACCATGACGAAGAGTTGCAACACGTACACATCGGGGAGCACTCCAGCGATGAAAAGCCCGCCCGCTGCGATGCCGGCGATCAGAGTGGCCGTGGTGAGTACGACCACGAGGACCGGCTGAACGGCGACGCGAAAAGCGGACCGTGCCGGACCCAGCTCCCAGACGCCAAGGGTCCGCAGCCGTGTCCCCTCCACCGCGCCAAGTCCGGCAGCGGCGGCGGCAGCCAGTGGTACCGGTGCGTGTATGACGAAGGCGGTAACCTCGGCCGGCCAGGGTAGCGAATCGAAATGACCGATTTTCGCTTTGGTCGTGAGGAAGACGTAAATGAAGAAGAAACCGGTCACCGGCAGAGCCAGTACAGCGGCGCTTGTACGCAGAGCCGTGAAGAGTCGCATGGAGCCTCAAGAGAATACACGGGGCGGGCCGCCGAGCAGGATGCGCGGCGGCCCGGCGGGATCAGTCGGCCTGCGTCGTGTCCACGACGATCTTCCTGACGGATACCGTGCAGCTCAGGCACGTAGCGTCAGTCTCGAAATAGTACGTGCCGCGAGGAAGATTGGACTGTGTGTCGGTGCTTACGGCGTCCGTGCCGTTGAAACAATTGGTAAACGTGAAGTCGTCACGACGGGTGTCCAGCCCCAATGTGACCAACTGCCAGCGCTCAACGCCGATGCTCTTTGTCGAGACGGTGTGGCAGTCCTTGAATTTTATTTCGTTGTATTCTTCGTCGGTCCATTCCCGCGACATGTCGTTGTCGCCCCACACGGTGGTCGCGGTTGTCTCCCACGATGCCCAGGCTGCCGGGCTGGTTGCGAGAGTGACCACCGCCGTGGTAGCCATCACGATTCCGAAGTTGCGCAAAAATCGTCCGGACAAGGAAAACGCCTCCTGTCCATTCGGTTAACGAGGCCCCCCCTCGAAGTGAAAACCGAACGGCTGGGCGACTCTAGCACCGCCACGCGAAATTATCTGACCGAACGTCACGGCCCATCTTTGAAGCAGTCAAACCGCTTCTGTGGTGGACCGGTTGGTCCATGAGTGACGGCAGCGACCGTTGGGTGCCTCGCCGTTGTGGGCCTCTGCTTTGGTCCGGCCTGTCCGCCCAATCGCGCCGTCAGTTCGTCCAGGTGCGCCACGAACCAGACGGCCCGGCCCTACCCGCAATCGACGGCGCGGGCACAGCCGTTACCGTCGACATCGAGGTCCGTGGTGCGGGCGTCTCAAGATCTTGGCTCTTCACTTGACCCGCCCTGCGAACTCTTGCGGGCCGAACGGCAGCGGGCCCCACTTACCTGGTCTGGCCCGGCAGCGAGCCACCCTGGTTGAGGCGGTTGATGCGGTTGATGCAGCGTTCGACGGTGTTGCGCTGCTTGTATGTCTCGCGGTCGAAGGCGGGTGGTCTGCCGCCCTGGCTGCCCCGGCGCAGTCGGCGGCCCCGTTGATCGGCCGGGGTGGGGATGACTGCCCGGATTCCGCGTTCGCGCAGGTGCTCGTGGATCGCGTGGGAGGAGTATGCCTTGTCGGCCAGGACCACATCGGGCCGGGTGCGGGGCCGTCCTCGTGGGCAGGGAACGCGCAGGCGGGCCATCAGCGCGGTGAAGACCCGCTCCCAGGTGCCGTCGACGGCCCACATCCTCAACTGCTCGTAGACACCCCGCCAGTTGCCGTATTTCTCCGGCAGGTGCACTCATGGCGATCCGGTCCGGAACTTCCACGCGATCCCATCGATCACCTCATGGTGATCCCGCCACCGGCCACCCCGCCGGGGCATTCGGACCGGTAACAACGTTTCAATTCAGATATGCAGCCGGTTGAAGCGCGGCAGCCACGGCGGGCGCCCGCCGGCCTTCGACCACGCGGTCTACAAGCGGCGCAAGTCGTGGAACGGTGCTTCAACCGCCTCAAGCAGTGGCGCGGTATCGCTACCCTCTACGACATGACCGCCGAGTCCTACCAAGCAGCCGTTGACGATTTCCCTTCCTCAGAAATTGATGTCACGCATTGGGGGGAAGAATATCTCGCAAGTCTGACGGGTGCTCTCGCGTCGAGTCTGACGGATGTCTATCCCGTCGATGTGAAGAAAATGGACGAGCTCAGTCAAAGACTGGATCGCATTTTCGACGCGGAGCTTTTCGACTATTTCGTGGAAGCCGAACAGGAGTAGCGTCGCAACGCCCGAGATGTACTTGCCAAGTTGATGTCCTGCTGGGGATGGACTCTGGAGAAAGCTGTCGGGAGTGGTGCTGGCCCGGGTGTGGGACGCATTACGGTTCTGAGCGCTGCCCGGGCCCGCGCTCGTCTGGCTGCCCTTCGCTGTGACCCTTTTACGGTGGAGGGCGTAGCTCCCTCGCCGGTTCCCTCTCAACGACTCCTGCGCCCACGACGGGACGTCGGGGGCCGAGCTGCGGTGGGAGGTGGTTGCCAAGCATCCGCACCAGCACCATGGCGCTGTCGCCGCCCTTGCCGCGCAGGGCCGGGGCCTTGCCCAACGTCCAGTAGGACAGGGC